>NZ_CAUVXP010000006.1:0-74255 GCF_963555955.1 Protofrankia sp. Cas3 | reverse complement strand
GTTCTGGATGGCATTCGTCCGGATCGGTGGAGCACGCCCGATCGCCGTTAGGGCGTGCTTTCCGAATCTTCGCTCGCATCACCCCCACCGGAATGCTCCGCGGTCGCGTGGGTTCCTGCTCCCGGGGTCCATCGAGCGATTTCCTGGCGGCACGCCCAGGGGCAGACACGCCCTGAGCCGGTTCGGGAGGACCACGTATGCCCAAGATTCTGACATTCAGTGAGGACGCTCGCCATGCGCTTGAGCATGGCGTGAATGCCCTCGCGGACGCTGTGAAGGTGACGATCGGCCCGCGTGGCCGCAACGTCGTCATCGACAAGTCCTACGGCGCACCGACGATCACCAACGACGGGGTGACGATCGCGCGCGAGGTGGAGCTCGACAACCCCAACGAGAACCTCGGCGCCCAACTCGCCAAGGAAGTCGCCACCAAGACCAACGACGTCGCCGGCGACGGCACCACGACCGCGACCGTGCTCGCCCAGGCCATGGTGCGCAGCGGGCTGCGACAGGTCGCGGCCGGGACGCCGCCGGTGGCGCTTAAGGCGGGTATCGAGGCCGCGGTCGTGGCCGTTTCCAACGCCCTGCTGGAGCAGGCACTGGAGGTGGACTCGAAGGAGGTCATCGCGCACGTCGCGGCAATCTCCGCCCAGGACGCGAAGGTCGGCGAGCTCATCGCCGAGGCGATGGACCGGATCGGCAAGGACGGTGTGATCACCGTCGAGGAGAGTCAGACCCTCGGACTGGAGCTCGAGCTCACCGAGGGGATGCAGTTCGACAAGGGTTACATTTCTCCGTACTTCGTCACGGACTCCGAGCGCATGGAGACCGTCCTCGAAGACGCGTACGTGCTCCTGCACCCGGGCAAGATCAGTGCGCTGGGCGACGTCCTTCCGCTCCTGGAGAAGGTCATGGAGGCGCGGAAGCCGCTTCTGATCATTGCCGAGGATGTCGAGGGGGAGGCGCTGTCGACTCTCGTCGTCAACGCGATCCGCAGGACCTTCCAGGTCGTGGCGGTCAAGGCGCCGGGCTTCGGCGACCGCCGCAAGGCGATGCTGCAGGATATCGCCGTCCTCACCGGGGGACAGGTCGTCGCTGCCGAGGTCGGTCTCAAGCTTGACTCGGTCGGGCTGGCTGAGCTTGGGCGGGCGCGTCGAGTTGTGGTCGACAAGGACACCACGACCATCATCGACGGTGCCGGGGACGAGACGACCATTGCCGACCGAGTACGCCAGCTTCGGGGCGAGATCGAGGCCAGCGACTCGGACTGGGACCGCGAGAAGCTGCAGGAGCGGGTCGCCAAGCTCGCCGGTGGCGTCGCCGTGGTCAGAGTCGGTGCGCCCACCGAGGTCGAGCTCAAGGAGAAGAAGCACCGTCTGGAGGATGCCGTGTCCGCCACCCGCGCAGCGGTGGAGGAAGGCATCGTGGCGGGCGGTGGGTCGGCACTGGTACACGCCGGCGCGGCCCTCGACGGCGGCCTCGGGCGCACGGGCGACGAACTGGCCGGTGTACAGATCGTTCGTGACGCGCTCAGCGCTCCGTTGACCTGGATCGCGAACAACGCCGGCCTGGAAGGCGCCGTGATTGTCGCGAAGGTGAAGGAGCAGCCCGTCGGCAGTGGCTTCAACGTGGCCCGGGGCGTGTACACCAACCTGATCGCCGACGGCGTGGTCGACCCGGTGAAGGTGACCCGCTCGGCGGTCGCCAACGCCGCGTCCATCGCTGCACTGTTGCTCACGACCGAAAGCCTCGTCGCGGAGAAGCCGTCGAAGGCCGCGGCCGCCGCCGGCCATGGTCACAACCACGGCCACTCGCACGGCCCGGGTTTCTAAGGGCGACCGGCAACAGGGGTGTAGATCAAGGAGCGGGGCTGCGGCGCTCTGAGGCGCTCTGAGTTGACGGGATCCGGCTTGCCGGGATCCTGACAGGCGTACTCCCGCGGATGTCGGTCGCACCGACCCGCGGCACCGCGTGGTGGATTCCCTCAGCACACCGGGGATTCCGGCCTCCGGCGGCGCGAAAAATCATGATCGCGCTGCCTTCGGCCCTCTCGGCCCGGCAGGACCGCCAACGTCCTGCCGGGCCTTTGCAGGTTCTCTGCCGATCTCGCTGAGGTCGCCGATCTCGCCGATCCCGCCGAGGTCGATCTCGCCGAGCGTTGCGGTCACACGTCGCGGGTGACCCATCCGGTGGGATGGACATGTCCGTGGATGTCGCCACCGCGGGCGCGCGATCTGACGATCGTCGCGCGCCCTTCGGCCCTCTAGCGCTGGGGACTGCGGCCTCCGGCGATGCGACAGAACCACGACCGCATCGCCTTTGGCCGGTTCAGCAGGCCGGTTCAGCAGGCCGGTTCAGCAGGCCGGAGCCAGACCGGGGCGTGACGGGCTGTGCCGAGCCGCGCCACGACGCGTTCGGCCGGTCAGGATGCCTTCTCGTTCGGACTCGCTCAGCCCGCCCCAAACCCCGTAAGGCTCGCGGGCGTGCAGCGCATGCTCGGCGCATGCCTGGATCACGGGACACCTTGCGCAGACGGCCTTTGCGGCGGCCTCACGAGCCGCGCGGGCCGGGCCTCGCTCACCTTCCGGGTGGAAGAAGAGCTCCGTGCTCTCTCCACGGCACGCACCGTGAAGTTGCCATTCCCACTTCTCGGCACCGGGGCCTGGAAGTCGTCGGACATCGGTCATCGGTCTGAGCCCCCCTCTCAACCATGGGCGGCAGGCGCCGCAGCTACACCGTAGTGCCGCGCCATATGTTGTTCAACACTGAGAATCACTCGGCGCGTGGTCGGTCGGAGCCGGTTAGTCGCCAAGTTGTGGGTACGGTCGCCGAGAGCCACCATGAGCGCTGTGACCCCCTCCCCGGAGCCGGCGGAGCGCAACCCGCGGTACACAGTCGCGGCGGTTGCCCGGCGGCTGGGCGTCGCGCCCGCGACCCTTCGAACATGGAACCGTCGGTACGGGCTCGGTCCGGCCGACCATGTGTCCGGTACCCGCCGCAGGTACGGCCCACACGACCTGGCCCGTCTGGAGTTCATGTGTCGACTCACACGGGATGGGATCGCGCCCGCCGAAGCGGCCCGGATCGCCAGAACCACACTGGTCGACGACCTACCGGAACCGCGTTGGCTGGCCCCGGTTCGAGCGATCACTGATGATCATACGCACGGTGTCGGACCCGAACCCTTCGAGGGCGGATCTGACCGCGGGGACGCGGACCTGCCGGCTACCACCGGGGAGCGCCTCGGGGCCGCGATCCCGGTGGATGACGATCGTGGCGGTCCCGATGAGCCGGCGGTTGCCGACCCTGCCGGTTCACGGGGTTCAGGCGGCCGGGTGCTGCCGCTGGCGGATGCCGGTATCGCTGCCCGGGGACTCGCCCGCGCGGCCATGGCGCTCGACTCGTCGGCGGTCACCCGCATCATGGCCCACGCCGTGGAAACGGACGGCGTCGTCGCAGCCTGGCAGGAGCTCGTCTGCCCGGTGCTGGTCGCCGTGGGTAGGCGCTGGGAACAGCGCGGTGACGCCGTGGACGTTGAACATCTGCTCAGCGACTGTGTCGCGGCGGTGTTCCGCCGGGTCGCGGATCGCGCGCTCGACACCTACACCCGACCGGTGCTGCTTGCGTGTACCCCGGCCGAACAGCACAGCCTCGCGCTGAGCGCGCTGGCGGCAGGTCTGGCCGAGCGGGGTGCCACCGCCCGCATCCTTGGTGCGGCGGTCCCGGTGGCCGCGTTGCGGACTGCGGTCGCCCGTACCGGGCCGGTAGCGGTCTTCCTGTGGTCGCAGCGTCGGACGTCCGCGGATGCGCAGGCGCTGAGCGGTTTACCGGTAACCCGGCCGTCGACATTGATCATCGTCGGCGGCTCGGGCTGGCGCCGAGCGACCCTTCCGGCGCGAGTCCGTCACGCGGGATCCCTGCCAGAAGCCCTCGACCTGCTCACCGGGAGTCCGCTCGAGCGTTAGAGCGACGCCGCTCGCCGGATCAGCCCGCTTCCGACGCCTCGCTTGTCTCGTAGACGCCGTCGGCATAGCCGCGTGCGTAGTCCCAGCTGACATAGGACGACGGGTCCGGGGCGTACGCGGGCTCGTGGACCCTGGTGCGGCCTTCGTCAAGAAGGTGGCGAAGGTTGCCCATGAGCAGATCCCAATCGAAGAAATGGGGTTCCGCGCATCCCTCGCAGTCAACGACGAGGCCGCGGTAGCCGCGGGGCTCCAACAAGGTCCGGAAGACGTCGAGGTCTCCGAGTTCGGCGAGTATCTCCTCACGCTCGTGCGGCGATAGGGGCTCCAGCAGCTCGGTGTCCTCAATCGGGTCGAGGTGCGCGAGCTCCGCTGTCGGATCCTCGGGGTCGCCCGCGAAGGGGTCGAGAGGCTCGTCGCTCACGCCGACCACGCTACGCCGGACACGGCCTGCTAGTGGCACCGATGGGCGACTCCAGACGTCGGCCGGTGTTCGGATCGCGCCTTTCGACCTGTTCGGAAGACTTGCCTGCGCACGCCTCGTGACCCGTGGTGCTGGATTGTTGCGCAGCGCGACATATCCGGCACCAGATCGGTTGTTTCAACGGATTTCGCCGTTCGTGTGATCATGGTTTTTTGTCGCACGCCCGGCGGCCGTGATGGGTCCTGCTGGCCAAAGGGTGTGCGATCATGGTTTTTTGTCGCACGCCCGGCGGCCGTGATGGGTCCTAGGATGTGAGTTTGGAGCCCGTGCCGAGGTGTGAACGGAAGATGCCATGAACAGTCCCATTCTCTCCCCGGCCGGGTCCGAGCCGGGGCCGATGCAGTCGGCGAAGCTGGCCATGCTGGGGCTGACCTTCGACGACGTGCTGCTGCTGCCGGCGGAATCGGACATCATGCCGGCGGATGCCGACACGTCCACCCGGTTGTCGCGGCACATCCGGTTGGCCGTTCCGTTGTTGTCCTCGGCGATGGACACCGTCACCGAGGCACGGATGGCGATCGCGATGGCGCGGCAGGGTGGCGTCGGCGTCCTGCATCGCAACCTTTCCATCGACGACCAGGCGCAGCAGGTCGACATGGTCAAGCGGTCCGAGTCGGGGATGATCACAACACCTATCACCTGCGGCCCGGATGCCACCATCGAGGATGCCAACGAGCTCATGGCCCGCTACCGCATTTCCGGGGTTCCGGTGACCGAATCGGATGGTCAGTTGGTGGGCATCGTCACGAATCGCGATATTCGTTTTGAACGGGACTATTCCCGGCTGGTGCGTGACGTGATGACCCCGATGCCGCTGGTCACGGCGCCGGTCGGGGCGTCGGTGGACGACGCGCTGGTGCTGTTGCGCCGGCACAAGATTGAGAAACTGCCCCTGGTGGACGGTCAGGGGCGTCTGCGCGGACTGATCACGGTCAAGGATTTCACCAAGCGTGAGCAGTATCCGCAGGCAACCAAGGATTCGGATGGACGCCTCGTCGTCGGTGCCGCCATCGGGGTGGGCGAGGACGCGTACAAGCGTGCGCAGGAGCTTGTCGCGGCCGCGGTCGACTTCCTGGTGGTGGACACCGCGCATGGCCACTCCCGGGCCGTGCTGGACATGGTGCGGCGCATCAAGAGCGATCTGCCGACCAGATTGGACGGCAGCCCACTTGATGTGGTCGCCGGAAATGTCGCGACCGCGGACGGCGCACGTGCGTTGGTGGACGCCGGCGCCGACGCCATCAAGGTGGGGGTGGGGCCGGGCTCGATCTGCACGACCCGGGTGGTGGCCGGGGTCGGGGTCCCGCAGGTCACCGCGATCTATGAGTGCGCGCAGGCCGTGCGCGAGGCTGCCGTCCCGGTGATCGGTGACGGCGGGATGCAGTACTCCGGCGACATCGCCAAGGCGATCGCCGTCGGCGCGGACACGGTGATGCTCGGTAGTCTTCTGGCCGGGGTTGATGAGAGTCCGGGTGAGCTGATCTTCATCAACGGTAAGCAGTACAAGGCCTATCGCGGGATGGGGTCCCTGGGTGCGATGCGCAGCCGGGGCACGACCCGGTCCTATTCGAAGGACCGCTACTTCCAGGACGACGTTCTCTCCGATGACAAGCTTGTTCCGCAGGGCGTCGAGGGACAGGTCCCCTACCGGGGGCCGTTGGCCGCGGTTGCCCACCAGCTGGTCGGAGGGCTACGCGCGGCTATGGGATACACCGGTGCCGCCACGATCGGCGCCCTTCAGCGGGATGCCCGGCTGGTGCGTATCACCTCGGCCGGACTCAAGGAGAGCCACCCGCATGACATTCAGATGACTGTCGAGGCACCGAACTACAACGCGCGGTGATCAGCATGTGCGGCCACCCGGCGTCCGATGGCCCCGTCTGCGGTGGCAGGCTTCCGGCGGCAGGTTCCCGGTGAGAGGACACAGTGGCTGAGGTCGAGATCGGTATCGGTAAGAGCGGGCGGGTGGCCTTCGGACTCGACGCCCTGGGTATCGTGCCGTCGCGGCGGACCCGTGACCCCGCGGACGTCTCGCTGGCATGGGAGATCGACGCCTATCGCTTCGACCTGCCGGTCGTCACCGCTCCGGCGGACGCGGTGACCTCGCCCGCGAGCGCGGTGACCGTCGGCGGTCTTGGCGGTCTCGGCGTTGTCCACGTCGAGGGTGTGTGGAGCAGGCACGAGGAGCCCGATTCGCTTCTGGCGGAGATTGCCGCGCTCGACGCTGATGCGGCGACCCGGCGGCTGCGCGAACTCTATGCGGCGCCGATCCGGCCGGAGCTGGTCGTCAAGCGGCTGGCCGAGATCCGCGAATCGGGTGTCGTCACCGCTGCCGCGCTGCGTCCCCAACGGGTCGCGGCACTGTACCCGTTCCTCCTCGAGGCCGGCATTGACCTTCTCGTCATCCACGCGCCGGCAGTGTCTGCCGAGCACCAGTCGCGGGCGGGCGAGCCGTTGAACCTCAAGCGGTTCATCGGCGAACTTGACGTGCCGGTTCTGGTGGGAGGATGCGCGTCCTTCTCGACGGCCCTGCATCTGATGCGGACCGGTGCCGCCGGCGTGATCGTAGGTGTCGGGCCGGGTGGCGCGGACACGACCCGTGCGGTGCTCGGTGTCGGGGTCCCGATGGCAACGGCGATCGCCGACGCGGCCGGAGCACGGATGCGCTACCTTGACGAGTCCGGTGGTCGTTACGTCCATGTGATCGCCCACGGTGGGATGCGGACGGGCGGCGACATGGCCAAGGCCATCGCCTGCGGTGCTGACGCCGTGATGCTTGACACGCCACTGGCCGCCGCGGCCGAGGCGCCCGGTCGCGGCGGTTACTGGTCCATGGATGTCCTTCACTCACGGTTGCCACGTGGCGTCTGGGAGCGTGTGCCGGTCATCGGAACGCTTCGCGAGATCCTGTTGGGTCCGGCTGCGGTGAACCCCGGCACGCTGAATCTGGCCGGTGCGCTGCGGACAGCCATGGCGACCACCGGGTATGCGACGGTGAAGGAGCTGCAGAAGGCAGAGGTGTTGGTCGCCTCGACGCTCTGCTAGCTTTCGGGTGCAATCGGTGTTCGGTCGGCGTCAGCGTCCCAGCTCCCCAGCGGCCGGATCGTCCCGTGTCGGACCGTTGGAGTGGCATTGCGGGTCCGGTTCGGATGCCGGGGTGACCCCGCAATCTGGCGGCATGGCACCCTGAAGGCGTCTGTTTCGGTCCGAAGGATGACACATGCGCATCGACGAGCACGGTCGCTGGGTCAGCGATGACGGCGCCTACGTCTGGGATGAGGCCGCCCAGACGTGGCAGTCGTCGGCGCCGCATCCCACCGGATCGGCAGGATTCACGGCTGCCGTCGATGCTGCCAGCCCTGCCACAGACGGCATCGCGGTCGAGTCCACCGGCGGCTTTTCCGTGGTTTCCCTCCATCACGATCCGGCGACGCCTCGGGACCCGGCGGCTTCGTCGGTGGCCGACGACCTTCCCATGGCGGGCACGGCCTGGCCGCAGCCCGTCCAAGTCGGTCGGTGGGATGCCGGCTCATGGCCGGGCGTCGACGTCGCGGCGGGGGGCCAGGCCGATGCCGGCGGCTGGGCACCGCTCGGCGGAGACGGGCAGATCGGCACCGATCTGAGCGTCGCCGGCGTGCCCGACAGCGACACGGGATCCTGGGATATCGCCCGGACGCCGGACCCGGTTGCCGGCGCATGGCTTGCAGGGGGCACGGGCGGCGTCGACATCCTGAGCAACTCCGATGCTCGCGCCGGGGCTGACATGCCCACCGACCTGGGGCCGGGCGGGCAGCAACCGGGCGGCCAGCAACCGGGCGGCCAGCAACCGGGCGGCCAGGAGATGGCATGGAGTCCGGTCCGGTTCGGTCTGGATGATCATGCGGTGGCGGCCCCCGGATGGGAGCCCGCAGAACGCGATCGCGACGAACACCCCGCTGCTGACGGTGTTGGGGATGTCGGCGCCCGAAGCCGCATCCCGCCTGCCGGCGCGCGTGCTCAGGGGCGTCGGCGACGTTCCTCGGCGCGGGCCCGACCAGCCGGGTTCAACCCGCCGAGCGGCGAGGCCGGCGGGAACGCCGGCAGGTTACCGCCGGGTGTGACATCGCTGCCGCGTCCCGCGCTCCTCACTGGAGCGGCGGTTCTGGCGCTTCTGCTCGGGCTGGGTGGGTGGCTCGTTTTTGGGCGGGATGGCACGAACACCGCGGTCACGGTACCTGTCAAGGTTACAGCGAGCCCCTCGGTGGGATCGCCCCGGCGGTACTCCGAGCCGGTGCGTGCGGCCTATCTGGATGAGTGCGTCCAGGTCAGCGGGGGACTGCGGACATACTGCACGTGCACGTTGGAGAAGCTGGAAGCCACCTACCCGGAGGATCGGTATCTCGCCTTCAACAACAATGTTGATTCCGCCGACTCGACCAGGGTCGTTCGTGAGATCGCAGACCAGTGTGCGAGTGCCGGATGATGAAGGCTGGTGTATGCTGAGTCCATCCGTTTTTTCGCGTTTCATGGGCAAATACGCCCTTGACCTGGGGGGCAGGACATGCCCACCGACGACTTCGGGCGCTGGTTGAGCGACGATGGCGCGTGGGTTTGGGACGGTGTTGCCAAGACGTGGCGTCCGCGGACGACGGCCGGTGATCCCGGCGATACGGGTGGGTCCGTGACCGGGCCACCTGAGCGAACTGAGGCCCCAGCGCGGCGTACGGACGACTTTTTCGCGGTGGAGCGGGTCGGCGAGGCTGACGACCGGTCCTACCAGCAGCCTGACGGGGCGTCAGCCTGGGAGCTCACCGGTCCGACGGACCGACAATCGGCCCGGGAGCACGGCGGGCGGTCCGACTCGGATTCGTTCATGCGACCGGCCCAGGCCCAGGCTATGGCACCGGTCGACCCGTTCGATGTCTCCTCCACCCATGATCGACCAGCGTTCGCCACGTACCCAGCCGTTGAGGACTCGCCGACTCCAGATAATCACATTCCGTGGACGGGTGGCTCGCGGACCCCGGTCGATCCCGGGCGAGGCGCGCCCAGCGGGCACCGGAATGGGCGCTGGGACCTGTCGGTGGGTAACGTTGACAACGGGCGATCCGAGCGCGGCGACGATCCTTCCCCACAGTCCTCGCCTGCGGGTCCGAGCGCTGGCTGGGAGCCCGATACAGGTCAGCGTCAGCCTGGAACCCCCCGCGGCTTCGGGCCCGGCCGTTCCGATGGTGTCGGCGTCGCCGATGCCGGTCGTAACCGGCTGCCGGCCGACAGCCGGCCGACGCCCTTCCCCGTCGGTGGTCAGGGCACATTCAGTCCACCGGCACGCCGGTCGCCGGAAAGCACCACCGGCGTGCTCGCCGATCGGCTGGCCGGCGACCCGACGACCGGGTCGCAGACGCCCCGAGGGTTCGGGGGCCCCACCGGCTTTCCTGCGGGGCGTGGATCCGGTGGGTACGGGGCTGGCGGCTCCGGAGGTCCGCCGACAGGCGGGGCCGTTGGTGGCGTGAACGGTTCCGCCGGTGATCATCAGGCGAACGGCTACGGCGCGTCGAACGGCTACGGCGGCTCGAACGGCCATAGCGCGTCGAACGGCTATAGCGGCTCGACCGATTATGGCGCGTCGAACAGTCAGAGCCCTTCGCAGGGCACGAACGGTTATGGGCTTGCCAGCCGCCATCCTTCGGGCTACCCGGGATCCACACGCGGTGGTTCCGATGGCCGCGATGCCCCCGCGGGGGTGGGTCCGGCCGCCGACACCGGCGGTGCGAATCGGGTCGAAAGCCGGGTAGCAGGATACTCCGGCTATCCGCCCACCCGGCAGGTTCCCCGTCGTACCGGCCCGGACGAGGGCGTCTACGCCCCGCCGGGCGGGCCCTCGCCGGCCGCCGGCGGACGGCGGGATGCCGGCGGCCGTGCCGCGATCCTCCCGCCGGCTCACTGGAGTCCTGCCGCACCGGGCGTTGATCCGCTTACGCCGTCGCGGACAGCGCTGGGCCCGGCGCCCACGCCTGCCGCGAGCGCTCCGCCGTTGACCGCTCCGTCGCGGGCTCTGCCCTCGTCAGCGTCCCACGCGATTGGAACACCTGAGCTGGACCGTGACGGTCCTTCCGGGCGGGCTCCGGGCGAGGCGGGCTTCGCCAGCGTGCCGCACCCTTCGCCCGGTGTTTCCGCATGGGACGACGACCTGCTGTCCCACGTTGCGCCGCCGGCCGCGCTTTCGTCCCGACCGTCGGCGGAGGCGGCGATGACCGAGGCCCTAAGGGTGGAGCCAGCGCCGGAAAGTGACGAGGACGACGGGGGTTGGAAACCATCCACCACGGTCCGCAAGAAGGTGGATCGTGGCGGCGCGGCGCCACCTCGAGTATCCCCCGGACGGGCGTCGTCGACCGGCGCGACCTCAGGCATGGCACGAACGGGGGCGAAGGAGGGCCGCCGGGCGTCGAGCGGTCGGGCGGCGGTCGGCACGAAGCGCGGCGCCAGCCGTCTTAACCACCGGCCCGGCGTGACCGGTCGGACCGGCTTCGATGCTGATCAGATTGACGACGTCGACTATGATCTTGATGCGGATATCGAGGCCGACGGTGACGAGGAGAACGATCACGGCGACTATCCGTCGGGGTTCTTCGCGCGCTATCGACACGGCTGGGTGGGCCCGCTGATCGTCGCGGTCGTGGTGTCACTCATCGCGATCGGTGCCTACGTCATGCTGATCGGCGGGAATGGTCACACAGATACGGCGCCGACGTCGGGGACGGCCACCTCGCGGCCTGGGGGGTCGCTGACGCCGACGACGAGTAATCCGGATGCCGCGGCGGGCCAGGCGCTGATCGACGGCGCCTACCGCTGCTACCAGGCGGACAGCGCGGACCTCAAGCCGCTGACCGCGGTCGCCGACAAGCTTGTGGTTCCGATGGGGCGAGGGGTGTACATCTGGAACGCCCAGCAGGGTACCTACACGATCACCCGCAACAGCCTGAGTACCGACACCCAGATCTTTGCCGACGTTCAGTTCACCGGCGGTCCGCTCAAGGACGTCAAGGCCCTGTTCTTCGATCGCGTGCGACAGGGCGACGCAGGCAAGGACGTGGGTGCCCTCACATTCGAGGACGGGACGAACCGGTGGTGCGCGATCAACTAGAGCCTGTCAAGGGGGCGCTCCTACCTGGCCGGGCCGTGCAACGGACCATCGAGTGACAATGCACGATGTATGGAACAAAAATACCCCTTTGGATCTCCCGTGGGTGGGTTGACCGGGACCCAGTGCCCAGGTTTCAACCCGGGTGCGGCAGGATCAGGTCCCATGCTCGGATCTGACCGTGTGACCGGCGCTGACCCGGTACGACCTGGCAGCCTTTCGGACTCTGGCGGCTACGCCACGACCCGCCCGCGTCGGGTGGTCGCGGCCCGGCCGGATGGTTGGGGCGGTGGTTCGCTCGACCGCCGGAAGTTGCTGGGTCTGGCTGGAATGACGGCTGCCGCCCTACCGCTGGCCGCATGCGGCGGCGGCGGCGCATCGACTGCGCAGAGGTCCGTCCGCATCGGCTACGTGAGCCCGCAAACCGGGGCGCTGGCCGCGTTCGGTGTCGCAGACAGGTATGTCACCGATTCGATGCGCACCTTCTACCGGCGTGGACTGACCATCGGTACTCGGACCTACCCGGTCGACATCTTTTTCCGGGACAGCCAGTCTGACGAGACCAGGGCGGCTCAGGCGGCCAGTGACTTGATTTTCATCGACGGCGTGGACGTCGTCCTGGTCGGGTCGACGCTGGACACCGTCAACCCGGTTGCGGACCAGTGCGAAGCGAACGAGGTACCGTGCATCTCCACGGCGGCTCCGTGGCAGTCGTGGTTCTTCGGGCGCGGTGGTGACCCGGCAAAGCCGTTCAAGTGGACCTATCACTTCTTCTGGGGCCTGGAGGATGTGATCAAGGTGTACCTGGGGATGTGGGCGCAGGTCGGAACCAGTAAGAAGGTCGGCGCACTGTGGCCGGACGACCCTGACGGCAGGGCGTTCGCGGGAGCCTTTCCGCAAGCTATTTCCGCGCGTGGTTACTCGCTGGTCGCCCAACCCCCCATACCGGCCGGTACAACGGATTTCTCCGCCATCGTGACCCAGTTCAAGACCAAGGGAGTGGAGATCCTCACCGGCGTGATGCCGGCGTCGGACTTTGCCTTGTTCTGGCGCGAGGCCGCGAAGCAGGACTTCAAACCGAAGATTATTACGGTGGCGAAGGCGCTGCTGTTCCCGGCGTCAGTCCTGGATCTCGGAACGAATGCGAACAACCTCGGCACCGAGGTCTGGTGGTCGCCCGCTCACCGTTTCCGCAGCTCGTTGACGGGAGCGACCCCCCAGGTACTCGCGGACGACTTCACCGCGAAGACCGGCAAACCGTGGCTGCAGACCCTTGGCTTCGTCCACGGGCTCTACGAGGTCGCCACCGAGGCGATCGTTCAGGCCGGCTCCCTCGGTGATCGGGCGGGGCTTGCGGCCGCCATCGGGAAGCTGCACATGAACACGATCGTAGGGCCGATTGCCTTCGGCAGCTTGGTGAACATCCCCAAGAATGTCTCGAAGACACCTCTGGTCGGCGGTCAGTGGCGCCAGGAGCAGGACAAGGGTTACAAGCTTGTCATCGTCGGTGAAGACTCGAACAGTGACATGGTGTCGGGGTCGGACAGGGTGCAGCAGTACAGCTGACCGGGCGGGCGCCGTCCGGCCGTCGGTTTGACTGACCGTCTGCCTGATTACCGCTCCGTGCCGTCCGGCCAGCCTTTCCCACGGCCATGCGGCGCAGGGTCGGCACCTTTTTGACGGCACCCACTCGTGGCGTCCCCGGGTCGAAGGCGACTCGACCAGTATTGCCTCGTGTCGCCTTCGACCGGACGCGAACCCGGGTTCAGGCCCGCGCCACCGCTCGGGACATGGTGTGCTCGACCACCGAGATCAGAGCGCTTTTCGTCGAGTCACGGTTTCGCGCGTCGCAGGTGATGATCGGTACGGCCTGGTTGATCTGCAGGGCTTCCCGGACATCGTCCATGGAATGCCGCAGGATGCCGTCGAAGCAGTTCACGCCGACGACGAAAGGCAGCTGTCGCTGTTCGAAGTAGTCAACGGCGGCGAAACAGTCGGCGAGCCGCCGCGTGTCGGCCAGCACGATGGCGCCGATCGCGCCGCGGACGATGTCGTCCCACATGAACCAGAAACGGTACTGTCCCGGCGTACCGAACAGATACAGGATCAGGTCATCATCCAGGGAGACCCGTCCGAAGTCCATGGCGACCGTGGTGGTCGTCTTGTCGGTCAGATGGGTCAGGTCGTCGACGTGCGCCCCGGCTTCGGTCATCACAGCCTCGGTGCGCAGGGGCACAATCTCCGATACCGAACCCACGAAGGTCGTCTTGCCGGCACCGAAACCGCCGGCAACAACAATCTTGACTGATGTCGTGGCGACGGACGAGTTGACCCGTCGGCGGTCAGAGTTTTCGAAGGCCACTGAGAACCCTTTCGAGCAGCGCGAGATCTGGCGCCTCGTCGCGGTCCGGTTGCTGGTGTACCCGGACGTAACCTTCGTCCGCCATGTCGCCTACCAACACCCTTGCGACGCCGAGGGGAACCCGCAGGCCGGCGGCGATCTCTGCGATCGATCGCACCTGCCGGCACATGGCGGCAATTGTCTGTTGCTCTAGGGCAAGGTCAAGTGCCCGATCTTCACCGAGAGTCGTCGTGAAGACAAGTGCCTCGATGGCAAGTTCGTACCGTGAGCGCGTCCGACCACCGGTCATCGCATACGGGCGGACAACCGGTCCGGGGGCATTCTCGGGATCGATGCTCACCCTGACCCCCTGTGCTCCCGCCGGTTCACCGCGGAAGGATCCCCTGCAGCTCGGCCCTTAGCGCCGGCGTCAGAACGTCCATGGCCCGGGTTACCAGCAGTGCCATCTCATACCCCACAAGTCCGATGTCGCACGATGGCGCCGCAAGGACCGCCATGCTCGCTCCGTCGCTGATAGCCATGATGAACAGAAAGCCGTGCTCCATTTCGACGACCGTCTGCGTCACGTTGCCCGCTTCGAAGACGCGAGCGGCACCCTGGGTCAGGCTCACCAGACCCGAGGCGACGGCTGCCAACTGGTCCGCACGGTCGCGCGGGAATCCGTCCGATACGGCCAGGAGCAGACCATCCGCGGAGACCACCACTGTATGCGCGACACCGGGTACTCTCTCAACAAAGTTGTTGATCAACCAGTTGAGGTTCTGTGCGTCTGAGCTCATGGGCGTCACATGTCCTCCTGGGTGTCCCGACGATGGGTGGGGGCGGCGTCGTTGATGACGTCGCGCCCTTGCCGAACACCTTGGTAGAAGCTGGCAAGCCGGCCACCGACTGCTTCGGGAGACCGGATGGGTGCCTCCGGTGGGCGACGTCGTGGTCCGGGTTCGGCGCTGCCCGGTACGAGGTTGGTCATCGGGACCCGCAACGGCAGACCAGCGCGAGTCGTCCCGCCGGGAGTGGGTTGGCGGGTCGCCTCGGCAGCCTGCCAACCGGCGTCACCGGCGGAGGACCATGACATTGCGTCCGCGCCGGCGGAGGCCGTCGTGGCATTGCCGGTACTGACACCGGCACCGGCAGCCACCGGGCTCGACATCGGTCCCGGCGAGTAGGCCGGGGGACCAGCCATACTGGCACCCGCGCGCGCCGGTAGGTCAGGGGCCGGTATGTCCTGGCCGCTGGCTGGTGCCGGAATGTGGCCCGGGGGTGGGAAGGACGACGCCGGAGCGGGACGGGTGCTGTCGCCGCCGGCAATCATGGCACCGCGTCCGCCGGGACGGCCCGATGACTCCGGCGGGCGTGAGTCGCCACGCTGGATCGCGGGACCACGGTGGATCGTCGGCCCTGGCCGGCGCAGCGGGGACTGCGGCGCGGCACGCCGGGTCGGGAGCGGCGGTGCGGGGGAGCGTCGTTGGAACCAGGCCGAGACCGAGTCGAAGATCGGAGTTGTGTCGGCGTCGTCCGCCTCCCGCTCCGGCTCCTGCTCGGGCTCCTCTGACTCGTTCATCCAGACGTTGGACGGATCGTCCAACGGGTCGTGACTCCGGCCTGGGCCGAGATCGTCAGACGGATCGCTGTTCACGGGCAGGGCACCGTGCGAGCGATCGGTGCCGTATGCATCGGATGCCGAGGCAGTCCGGTCGAAAACGGGCTCGGGACCCGTCGTCGGGGTGGCCCATGCAGTGTCCGGGACGGCGCGAGCCCCGAGTCCCGACGTCTCGAGGTCGGGACCCATGCCGATCGGTCCGGTGTTGAACGGCTCGACCTCGATCGGGCCGGTTCCGATCGGGCCGGTTCCGATCGGGCCGGTGTTGATCGGGCCGGTGTTGAACGGTTCGGCGTTGAACGGTTCGAGCCCGATCGGGCCGGTACCGCCGGGGCCGGTGCTTGTTGGTCCGGTATCGGACGGGCTCGGCCATCGTGGCGCGCCCGGCCCGCGGGGGATCTCATAGTTGTTGCTGGCCGGTCCGGCCGCGAATGGGGAGTCGACGCCCGGCCGGTTTCCGGTGGTGACATCGTGCGGACCAGTACCGCCGAACCGGCCGCCCGGCTCCAGTTCCGCAGGCCCGAAGCTGCCGGGCCTGGCGGCGAACCTGTCGCCTCCCTGCGGCCTGAACGCGCCGTCGGTCGGTGCGCCGTCGGTCCCGGTACGGCGTCCCCAGCTCTGGTCGCCGCGGGCTGTGTTCATGTTCGGCGTCGCCGAGGGCGGAACGGAGGTGAATCCCGGTGGCGCCTCGGCAGGTCCCGGGCCGCTGCCGTGCAAGGGGCCGCTGCCGTGCAACGGGCCGCTGCCGTGCAACGGGCCGCTGCCGTTCAGGGGGCCGCTGCCGTTCAGGGGGGCGTGCCCGTTGAAGTGCGAACCACCGTTGGAGAATGCGCCACCGTTGGACGGCGTGGCCCCGTTCGTCATGGAGCTGCTGTTGGCTGTGGAGCTGCCGTTGGTGCTGGAGTTACCGGCCGCCATTGCGTTGCCGTTGGCTATGGCGGCGGGAAAGCCGCTGTCGAGTGCCGGTCGGTTGCCAGCCGATGTACGGCCGCCGCCGACGCTGGCTGTGGGCCGCGCAGGGGCGGTTGACGACGCGTCACCGGCGACAACCTTGGCTGGTAGCCGTACCACGGCGGTTATGCCGCCGGACGTCGATTCCCGTAGCTGGACCCGAATGCCATGTCGGGTGGCCAGCCGACCTACCGCGAACAGACCCATCGTCCGGGATACGGACACGTCGACGACCGGTGGATTGGCCAAGCGGTCGTTGATGCGTTCGAGATCCTTGGCCGGCATGCCGATGCCGCGGTCCTCGATTTCGATCATTGCTCCCGCGCCGGGGCCGAGCGAGTGGCTGGTGACCAGCACCTCTGTTGCCGGTGGCGAGAACGAGGTCGCGTTTTCCAGCAGCTCGGCGATGAGGTGCACGACGTCGCTCACCGCGTGTCCGGCGATCGAGACTGGAGCCGCAGCCGACTGCTTCACCCTCGTGTACTGCTCGACCTCGGAGATGGCGGCGAGGACGACCTCGTTGAGCGGGACGGGGTGGGTCCATCGGCGGGCGGTGTCGGTGCCGGCGAGGACCAGCAGGCTTTCGTTGTTCCGGCGCATACGGGTGGCGAGGTGGTCGAGCTTGAACAGGTTGGACAACTGGTCGGGGTCCTGCTCCCGGTTCTCCAGATCGTCGATCAGCCGCAGCTGCCGTTCGACCAGGCCCTGGCTTCGTCGGGACAGGTTGACGAACATCGCGTTGACGTTGTTCCGCAGAACCGCCTGTTCGGAGGCGAGACGAATGGCTTCCCGGTGTACCTCGTCGAACGCACGGGCGACTTCACCGATTTCCTCCTCGGTGTCGATACCGACCGGCTGGATGTCGGGGTCGATGTCCTGTTCGGTGGAGTCGCGCAGGCGGCGGACGGCCTCGGGTAGGCGGTGTCCCGCGATGTCGAGGGCAGCCGCACGCAATCCGAGCAGCGGACGCACCAGGGAGCGGGCCACGACCATTGCCGCGAGGAGTGCGGTGGCCAAGATGAGAACGATGAGCAGGCCGGACACCAGCGCCTTGCGCTGAATAGTCGAACGAAGTGTTTGGCCTCGGTTGTCGGTGTCGTTGAGGAGCGAGGTGGTGACTTTGCGGTTGAGGTCCATCGTCTGCTGGGTTGACCGCAGCCATTTTTGGGCGTCCATATCGGGGGTTTGCCCGATTCGTCCCGTAAGGACGGTCTGCGCGTCATCGCTGGCCTGGGACACGTCCTGACCGGCGACGGTTGTGCGGTACAGCTCGCTTTGCGGGCGGGTGGCCGTGCCCTCGAAGCGAGAAATCTGGCTCTCTCGCTCGGTGCCGAACCCGACGAACGTGCGATAGTCGCTGCTGTCGAACTGCTGTTTCTGTAGAACGCCGTAGATCAGCGCCTGTTGGGCAGCCAGGAGCTCTCCGGAGCGCACAATCGCGTCGGTGGCTACCACGTCCGCGAGCAGCGCCCCGTCGTCCTGACCCTGTGGAATGAGTGCGACCAGGTTGACAAGACTGTTGATCATGGCCGTATAGGCCACCTCGACGGAGTTTGGCGAGACGATGGTCAGCGCTGTCGCGCGCACATTCTCTCGTCGGGAAAGCCGGTTGGCTGCTGATGCGATTGCCGCCCGGGTCTGGTCGCTGAAGGCGTTCTGGCGTCCCCTGGTGGCGTCATCGTAGTCTCTGGCCGCCTGGTCGACCCGTGTCTGTGCCGCTTTGACCGCATCGAGGGAACGCTGTTGTCCCGAGCTCGCGACATATCCGACCGTGTAGGTACGTTCCCGCTCCAACTCGAACACGAGGGTGGTGGCGCCGCGAGCGATCTGGATCATGTCCCGGACCCGGTTGATCTCCCGCGTGCTGCTAAGGACGGTATTGGCACCCAGGGAGGCGTTGACCAGGATGGCGATCATTGGGACGGCGAGAATCGCGATCAGTTTGGTCCGGACCCGCCAGTTCGACGGAGTGGCAAGGTTCGCCGCTATCCGCCGTAGGCCGCCGGGTCCCGGCAGCGCAATGGCGGCCGCGTCGACGCGATGCCCGCCACCGTCGGCGGGTTCCTCCGGCGTCACCTGGGATGCCGTGGGCGCGTCGACGCCCTTGCTGGCTATCGGTTGTCTGCGCACGTACCTTCGCAACCTCTCCGCCAGCCTCCCGGAACACGTCGTACCAGGATGGCTCGGTATCGGGTCCGGATGTCCCTCGACTGGCACCTTAGCGGTACGGACAGGCGGCCCGAAAGACGCCTACCCTAGGTTAGCCGCCCAAAGAAGATCCGATCATGGTTCTTTCGGCGCCGCCGGAGACCGGGGAACTGTTGTCCAGTTCCGACTCGATGCGGCCGACGCCCTTCTCGCCGAACCTATGGGTGGCCGGGCGGACACGGCTTGATGGCACTGATGAATGCCGGGATCGTGACGATCGCTCAGGCTACTCGGACGATGGTTCCCCGTCGTCGCGGTACCACAGTCGTGTCACAGTCCGTGGCACGCCTGTGACACCTGCGGCTGCCCTGGGCGGTGTCCCGTGCCGCCGGCCGTGGGAAAAGAGCCATGATCGCCCGGCTTTCGGTCTGCCGGCTTCGTAGGCTGGCGCCGTGAACACCGCAGCCCCGCAGCCCGCCGGACGTTCGACCGGTACCGATTCGGGATCCCATTCCGTCCACGACCGGGTTCTGGTCGTGGACTTCGGTGCCCAGTATGCTCAGCTCATCGCCAGGCGGGTCCGCGAGTGCCACGTGTATTCGGAGATCGTGCGGTGGGACCTTCCGGTCGAAGAGATCGTTGCCCGGCGTCCCGCCGCGGTCATTCTGTCGGGCGGGCCGAAGTCGGTGTACTCTCCGGGTGCCCTGGAGGTTGATCCGGCCCTGTTTCGTGCCGGCATCCCCGTGCTGGGCATCTGCTACGGCCATCAGGTGATGGCGCATGCGTTGGCTGGGACCGTCGCGCGCACGGGTACGGCGGAGTACGGCGCGACCCGGCTCGCGGTCGCGGCACCGGGCGTCCTGTTCGCGGATCTGCCGGCCGCCCAGCAGGTGTGGATGTCCCACGGTGACTCGGTGACGGCTGCGCCGCCGGGTTTCGTGGTGACCGCGGCCACCCGGTCGACCCCGGTCGCGGCTTTCGAGAACACCGAGCGGCGGCTGTTCGGCGTCCAGTTTCACCCGGAGGTCGTGCATACCGACTGGGGCCTGGACATCCTGCGGCACTTCCTGTTCGCCGGTGCCGGGTGCCGACCGAACTGGACCATGCTCAACATCGCGGACGAGGCGGTGGCGGCGGTGCGCGCCCAGGTCGGTGCTGCCCGGGTGATCTGCGGACTGTCCGGCGGGGTGGATTCGGCGGTGGCGGCGGCCGTCGTGCACCGGGCGGTAGGCGATCAGTTGACCTGCGTGTTCGTCGATCACGGGTTGTTGCGGGCGGGCGAGGCTGAACAGGTGGAGACCGACTTCGTCGCCTCGACCGGGGTCGAGCTGGTCCATGTGAAGGCAGCCGACCGGTTTGCCGCCGCGCTTGCCGGTGTCACCGACCCCGAACGCAAGCGCAAGATCATTGGTCGGGAGTTCATCCGGGTCTTCGAGGGCGCGGCCCGCGAGCTTGAGGCGCGGGCCGAGATCGAGGGAGCTCAGATCGAGTTTCTCGTACAGGGGACCTTGTACCCGGATGTCATCGAGTCCGGCTCACCGACCGCAGCGAAGATCAAGTCGCACCACAATGTGGGTGGGCTTCCCGACGATCTGCGCTTCAACCTCGTGGAGCCGTTGCGCATGCTGTTCAAGGATGAGGTCCGTCGGCTCGGCGAGGAGCTCGGGCTGCCCGAAGAAATCGTCTGGCGACAGCCCTTCCCCGGGCCGGGCCTTGCTGTCCGGATCATCGGTGAGGTCACCCTGGAGCGCTTGGAGGCGCTGCGGGCCGCGGATGCGATCGTGCGCGCGGAGATCCATCGTGCCGGGCTGGACCGTGAGATCTGGCAGGTGTTCGCGGTGCTGCTGGCTGATGTCCGTTCGGTGGGGGTGCAGGGGGACGAGCGCACCTACGGGCACCCGGTGGTCCTGCGTGCGGTCACCAGCGAGGACGCGATGACCGCCGACTGGGCTCGGTTGCCCTACGAACTGCTCGAACGCATCTCCAACCGGGTGGTCAACGAGGTCGCCCAGGTGAACCGGGTGGTGTACGACATCACCTCGAAGCCTCCCGGCACCATCGAGTGGGAGTAGCGCTCCGAGCGCGGTGTGTCCGGGTTCAGCCGGTGCGGCCGGTTCAGCTCGTTCAGGCTGCGGGCGTCTGCAGGGACTCGGCTGCCAGAGTCCGCACGCGGGTGGCGGTCACCTGGTCGATGTTTCCACCGGAGAGGACCACCGCGGTCGGGCCCTGCGCGAGGCCCGGATGACGTAGCAGCGCCGCAACCCCGGCGGCGCCGGCGGGCTCGACCAGTTGGCCATCGGCACGGGCAAGCAGCACCATCGCCTCCCAGAACGCCTCCTCGTCCACCGTGACCATGTCATCCACCAGATTCGAGGCGAGAGCCAGGGTCAGCGTGCCCGGACTCTTCACAGCCATGCCGTCCGCGACTGTCGTCGCCGGTACCCGCAGCCGCTGCCCGCAGCGCCAGGAGCGGGCGAATGCCGGAGCGCCCGCCGCCTGGACACCGATCACCCGCACATCGGCCCGGCGCCGGCGCAGTGCCGTGGCGATGCCCGCGATCAGCCCGCCGCCGCCGACGCTGACCAGAACCGTACGCAGCCCGGGTAGCTGCTCGATCAGCTCGAGCCCGATCGTGCCCTGACCGGCGATTACCAACGGGTCGTCGAAGGGGTGTACGAGCAGGCCACCGAGGTCGTGCGCAGCCGCCTCCGCGGCAAGCAGAGCGGCGTCGACGCCACCGGAAACGAGCTCGACGTGAGCGCCGAATCGCCGGGTTCGCGCAATCTTGGTCGTATTCGCCTCCGCCGGAACGAAGATTGTCGCGGGGACATCGAAGCGGGCCGCCGCGTAGGCCACGCCCTGGGCGTGGTTCCCAGCGCTGGCCGCGACCACGCCACGGGCGCGCACGTCAGGGTCGGCAAGGGCGATCCGGGTGAAGGCGCCACGCACCTTGAACGAGGCGGTGCGCTGTTCGTTCTCGCACTTGAACCAGACCGGCATGCCGGTCAGCCGGGACAGGTGCGTACCGCGCACTACCCGGGTGCGTCGGGCGACCCCGGCCAGGACCGCCGCGGCCCGGTCGACATCGATGTCGGCGGGATCGACGCGGGCCCGGTCGACGGCCGACCAGCCGGCGTGCTGGTCGGCTACGGGCGGGCCGGGTCTTGACGGGGCGTCGGTATCGGCATCGTCGGTGGTGGTCGGGGCCTGGGTGACGGCTGGTCGGCTCATCGCTGCTCTCCCGATGGCTCGGCGGCCACCTTCCGCAGTGGCCGCGGCAACAAAAAAGCCCCCCGCCGGAACGGCAGGAGGGCAAGGCGCGCGGACCCGAAGTGCTGGATTCGTCAGACGGGCTCGCACGCCTCAAAAATGATCATAAGATGCTGCGCCACCTTCCTAGAATGCTCGCGCATGCCGATGGTCGTCAAACCGACCAGCCGTGATCGTCCTGATCCCGGCGGCCGGCCACCTGCTCGCGCGGTTGATCGATTCCGGTATCGTCCGGGCGTCGGATCGGACCGGACGCCGATCCGCACTACGCCCTGTCGTGAGGCCGGCCGGCGCCTCGTAGGGTGTCGAGTGTGCATCGTTGCCAGAACTGTCGGACGTCGAACGTATGATCGATTCACTATGAGTACCCTATTCGGTGGTCCGTACGCCGACTTCGACCATGCTGGTTCCGCTGCTGGTTCCGATGCTGGTTCGGATGCCGGCGCCGATGCCGGCTTTGACCCGGGTGGGCCGGGGGGTCGCCCGGCCGCGCACCTCGATCCCGATCTTCTGCTGGAGGGCCTGAACCCGCAGCAGCGGGCCGCGGTCGTCCATGCCGGTTCGCCGTTGCTCGTGGTGGCGGGCGCGGGGTCGGGCAAGACGCGGGTGCTCACGAACCGGATCGCCTACCTGCTGGCCGCACGCGGGGTCCGCGCCGGTGAGATTCTTGCGATCACGTTCACCAACAAGGCCGCGAACGAGATGAAGGAGCGGGTCACCGCCCTGGTCGGCGCTCGGACGCGGGCGATGTGGGTCAGTACCTTTCATTCGGCCTGCGTGCGCATTCTGCGGTCGGAAGCAACGCGTCTCGGGTTCACCAGCAGCTTCTCGATCTATGATGCGGCGGATGCGCAGCGGTTGATGGCGTTGGTCGCCCGCGACCTGGACCTCGATCCCAAGAGGTATCCGCCCCGCGCGCTCGCCGCCGGGATCAGCAATCTCAAGAACGAGCTGGTCGACTGGGAGACCGCCCGGGACAGGGCGGCCAATCATCTTGAGCGGGCCACTGCCGAGGCCTACGGCAGCTACCAGCGCCGGCTTGCCGAGGCGAACGCGTTCGACTTCGACGATCTGATCATGACCGTCGTGAACCTGCTGCAGGCTTTCCCGGACGTCGCCGAGCACTACCGGCGCCGGTTCCGGCACGTCCTCATAGACGAGTACCAGGACACCAACCATGCTCAGTACGTGCTCGTGCGGGAGCTGGTCGGGCGTGCGTCCCCCCGGACCGTGGACGGCGAGCTGGTCCGTCCGGACGCCGACGATCATGGTGTGGAGCCGGCCGAGTTGTGCGTGGTGGGTGACGCCGATCAGTCGATCTACGCTTTCCGGGGCGCGAACATCCGCAACATCGTCGAGTTCGAGCAGGACTACCCCGAGGCGACCGTGGTCCTGCTGGAGCAGAATTACCGCTCCACACAGACGATCCTGTCGGCGGCCAACGCGGTGATCGCCCGTAACGGGCAGCGGAAGCCCAAACGGCTGTGGTCGGACGCCGGCGACGGCGAGAAGATCGTCGGTTACGTCTCGGACAGTGAGCATGACGAGGCCGCGTTCGTAGCCGCCGAGGTTGATCGGCTCACCGACGCGGCAACAGCCAGGCCGGGTGACGTCGCCGTCTTCTACCGCACCAACGCCCAGAGCCGTGTCTTTGAAGAACTGTTCATGCGGGTCGGGCTGCCCTACCGGGTGGTCGGTGGGGTGCGTTTCTACGAACGGCGGGAGGTCCGGGATCTCCTCGCCTATCTGCGGGTGGTGGCCAATCCGGCGGACACGGTGAACCTGCGACGCATCATCAACGTACCCAAGCGGGGCATCGGTGACCGCGCCGAGACAACGCTGGCCACCTTTGCCGAACAGCAGCGGATTCCGTTCGCCGACGCCCTGAGCCGGGCGGCGGAGGTCCCAGGCCTGACCACCCGCTCCGCAACCGCGGTCGGTGGTTTCGTGGATCTTCTTTCCGAACTTCGGGCGGTCGTGGCTGCCGGTCCGGTCGCGGTGCTGGAGGCGGCCCTGGAACGAACCGGGTACCTCGCCGAACTGACTACTCAGGACACCATCGAGGCTGAGGGCCGGGTGGAGAACCTCCAGGAACTCCTCAGCGTGGCCCGGGAGTTCACCGAACGCTTCCCGCAGGGTTCGCTCGCCGACTTTCTTGCGCAGGTCTCCCTGGTGGCCGATGTCGACCAGATACCCGATCCGGCGGAAGGCGGAACCGGGGCCGTCACGTTGATGACCCTGCACAGCGCCAAGGGACTGGAGTTCCCGGTGGTGTTCCTGACCGGGTTGGAGGACGGGATGTTCCCGCACATCCGCACGCTGGGCAACCCGACCGAGCTGGAGGAGGAACGTCGCCTCGCCTATGTCGGCATCACCCGAGCCCGGGCGATGCTGTATCTGACGCGGGCGCACGTTCGCAGCGCCTGGGGCCAGCCGGCGTACAACCCGCCGTCGCGTTTTCTCGACGAGGTGCCGACGGAGCTGGTCAACTGGCAGGGCAGCACCCGGCCGCCGTCGACGGTGGCCGCGCCGCGGGCGTCGGTGTGGGGCTCGGCATCCGCCGGGTCGTCGACGGCGAAGGCCGGTGGCCTGCCCGGACGCCGTCCGGCGCCGGTTCCACGCCCGATGCCCGATCTTGCCACGGGTGACCGGGTCAACCACGACACGTTTGGCATGGGTCAGGTCGTCGCGATGGCGGGGTCCGGTGACAATCTCGAGGCAAGCATCGACTTCGGAGACGGAACGGGGACCAAGCGGCTGCTCCTGCGCTACGCCCCTGTTGAAAAGCTCTGAGGGTCGGCGGTGGCCATCATGGGCGTCGCTGGAATCTGTCGCTCAATAGGTCACGCCGTGTTCGGCGAGCCAGGCCAGCGGATCGATCTTGATGCCGTCCTGTCCATTGAGCCGGACCTCGAAGTGCAGGTGTGGGCCGGTGGAGTGGCCGGTTGAACCTTCCAGGCCGATCTGCTGGCCGGTGGTGACGACCTGGCCGACCCGAACGTCGATGCGTGACAGGTGGCCGTAGCAGGTTACGATCTTGTTCTCGTGCAGGATCTGTACGAAGTTGCCGTAGCCGGACTCCCATCCCGCATAGATGACCGTGCCACCATGGGCGGCGACAATCCGGGTGCCAAGGGCGGCGCCGAGATCAATTCCTGGGTGGCCGTTGGCGCCGCCGAACCGCTGGGTGAGGTAGGCCTCGATAGGGCGCACCCAACCCAGCGTCTCGTCCTGCTTGCGCGTGGTCTGCTCGGCGGCATTTCGCCGTTGCACGAGCAGGATGGACAACTGGGCCAGCGCCTCGTCGCGGTCGACTCGGTCCGTCTCCGCCCGGCGTTGCATGGCTGCGCCGTCGCTGTCAACCTGGCCTACGAGGGCCGGGTCGCTTAGGTCGTCGGTCCCGGTCGGGCCGGCGGCCGACCCCGCAGAAACCGTCCCGGCGATCCCGAGCTGGGCGACGGCTGGCGGTTCGGAGTGCGCGATGCCGGTTGTGTTGACCATGGCGATGCCCAGGGTGGACACGACGGCCGAGGCAACGCCGGTGCGGCGTAGCTGCGCCAGTGACGCCGCCCGCCGGCCGAGGCCCAACGGGATCCCACGCCTTGCAGGCGTGCCGTGGCCGCGGTGCCGTGCGGAGCCGTGGGCAGGGGGTTGCGACAACCCGGACTCACGCTCCTGTTGGTCGACAAGGCTCCTGCCGCGGCACCACGCGGCAGAAGGGGGGATCCCGCAAACCGATTACGACGCTACACCGGCCAAACCGGACTTTGCCGCCACCCCCGACCAGGCAGGCGTTGCAGTGGTAGGTGTAATGTGGGTCTTTTTCATCGCAGTCGTGGGCGTCGCAATTTGATCATGTCGGATGGGTTCCGGCCCCGATCCCTGATCCACGCCCTGGTTGCCGGGCGCTTTTACAGCGCTTCGGTCCGTGCCGCCGCCTCAGGAAGATTCCTTTTTTGGCCGTCCTGGCCGGCGGCGGGATGTTCCGCGGCATCGTCGAGATGGGCCAGCATGGTCGCAATCTGATGGACGACGTCGAGGTTGAACGGGAGCGAATGATGGCCGACGCCGGGAAGGCGAACATTGCGGACGCTGAGGTCCGGATGGTGAAGAAGGGCTGACTCGGTTGGGCGGATCACCGTGTCCAGATCGCCGGAAAACGCCAGGAAACGCGTTTGGCAACCCGGAGCTGGTTCGGCCAGTTCCCGGATCACATCCGAATCGGGGCGTAGCTGACGCAGCAGGGTGTACGGCACCATCGGGGGGACCACCCGAGCAAGACGGGTGCCTTCGTGCGGAGTTCCCAGCGTCACGAGCGTGTGGACGTGTATGTCGCCGCCCAGTTTCTGGACGTAGTAGCGTGCAACGAGGCCGCCGAGTGAGTGGGCGACGATGTGTATGCGCCCACACCCGGTCTGTTCGCACATTGTTTCGACTATCGTGGCAAGCCGGCTGGCCGCTGTCGGTATGTCCGAGGTGAACAGAGGCAGGTTCACCGTTGCGACGTGTCCGAAGCCGCGTCGGCGCAGCGATCGGTGCAGCCGGGTGAAGATGGACCTGTTGTCGATCAGGCCGTGTACCAGCAGGATCGGCGTGCTCGCAGCCTCGATGTCGCCGACGAGAAGGCCGCGTCGCAGCGGTGAGAGCCCTTCGAGGGTGTAGCGGTCGGCGGGTTCACGCAGTTTTTCCGAGAGGACCCCGACCGGATAGAAGGCGACATGGGTTGCCAGCCAGGTGGCTTCCACGACCATCCCGCGAACCGTGGCGGGCACGTCGAGCAGCCCACGCGTCACTTTCGAGCCGTGGCGAGCCGTGGTTGTGCCGAAGGATCTGGCGATCCTGGCTACCGCGATGTCGGTCCGGCCCAGTTGACGTTTTCCGATTACCCGTCTCCCGTCCGTGCGTGGATAGCCGTCGGAAGAACCGGCCAACCGGAACAGTGTGATCATTGGTGGTTGGCGGATCGCGAAAAGATCTGCTGACCACACTCCTCGTGACCCCTCGTGCCGCCGGACGCATTGTGGATCACTAGGACGTCCACTGTGACCGAGAGTACAAACGGACGTGATGGCTGTCGACTGTTTCTCCGCCAGACGTGACCGGATGACCGGGCCGGCCCCGATAACCGTGCCGGCCCCGATCACCGGGTTGACCTCGCAGGCCGTGCTGCTCGTAGGCCGTGCTCGCGGTGCGGGTCGGGCTCCTGGTGCGGGCCGTGGCGGTCAGACCGGCAACAGCGTGCTTGTCCGGGCGTGCGCCGCTAGGGTCTGTCTCCCGGATGTTGATGGGTGCATACGGCGATCCAGCCGGCGAGCCGGCCGGGCGTCGCTCTAAGCACCCTGTCACGGAAGTCGATGTCACGGATCGCAAGGAGGCGGCGTGAGCGGAAACGGTGAGCGGATCCGGGTAGTGGTTGCCAAGCCGGGTCTCGACGGCCATGATCGTGGTGCCAAGGTGATCGCGCGTGCGTTGCGGGATGCGGGTATGGAGGTCATCTACACCGGCTTGCATCAGACGCCCGAACAGATCGTGGAGACCGCCATTCAGGAGGACGCCGACTGCATTGGGCTCTCGGTGCTCTCAGGCGCACATATGACCCTGTTTGCGCGGCTGATGGAGCTGCTGCGGGAACGTGGCGCCACCGACATCGTGGTGACCGGTGGCGGAATCATCCCGGATGCGGACATTCCCGAGCTGAAGGCGCTCGGGGTCGCCGAGATATTCACGCCGGGGGCGACGACGGGTCAAATCGTCGACTGGATCCGTTCGCGAGTGGCAGCGGTTCACGCACTCTGACCGATCCGGATTGCAGCCGGGCTCTGGCCACCTTTCTGCGAGCCGGCCGTGTGTGCCGGCCGGATGAAACCCGGCCCCGGTCGGGATGGCGGGGCACGCGCCCGCCGTGCGCTCCCAGCTGTGATCTTCAGTGTGATCTGACTGGACGGAGGTGGCAGCGCCTTCGCCGTAGTATCGGGACCGGTGGCTTTGGGACCGGTGGCACCGGGCCCGTGTCCGGTCGGTGCATCCGCGGGTGGGGGCATCCGCGGGTGGGGGCATCCGCGGGTGGGGGCAGCGGCGGCGCCACGTCCGTTACCGGGATGGTCCGGGGCAAAATTTGCGATCGTCCCGATCGGGGACGCGCGTTCGGTGTGATCGCGGTGTCGGCTGCCACAAAGTGCGGCGCCCGACGGCCGGTGCGGGTGATGATGGTGCTGTCCCGGACATACGTGACTGTCCGTCGCGGCAGCCAGCGCGGCTGCCGCGACGGACACGTCAGTAGGCTTGGGACGGTTCTCGTCTCTGTGAACCTTCAACGTTCGATCCTGACCACCGATCTCGTATCCGACTGGACGGACTGTGGATCTCTTCGAATATCAGGCGAAGAAGTTGTTCGCCGATCACGGCGTCCCCGTGCCATCCGGCAAGGTCGCCACCACCCCCGACGAGGCACGCGCCATCGCCACCGATCTTGGTGGGCGGGTCGTCGTCAAAGCGCAGGTCAAGGCCGGCGGCCGGGGTAAGGCCGGCGGAGTGAAGGTCGCTGACGGGCCGGCAGACGCCACCACCAAGGCCGCCGCCATCCTCGGGATGGACATCAAGGGTCATACTGTCCACTCGGTACTGGTGGAGCAGGCGAGCGACATCGCCGAGGAGTACTACGCCTCCTTCCTGCTCGACCGGGCGAATCGGACCTTCCTCGCCATGTGCTCCCGCGAGGGTGGGATGGAGATCGAGGAAGTTGCCGCGACCAAGCCTGACGCGCTTGCCCGCATCCCGATCGATCCGCTGACCGGGGTAGATGCGACCGTCGCCCGCCAGATCGCGGTCGCGGCGAAGCTGCCGCAGGCAGCTCTCGACGGCGCCACCGAACTCCTGGTGAAGCTGTGGGACGTCTTCGTCCGGTCCGACGCCACGCTGGTGGAGGTCAACCCGCTGATCCTGACCGCCGACGGCCGCGTGTTGGCCCTGGACGGCAAGGTCAGTCTGGACGAGAACGCGTCCTTCCGGCACCCGGACCACGCCGACTTCGTCGATGTCGCGGCGGTGGACCCCCTTGAGCAGCGGGCCAAGGAGAAGAACCTCAACTACGTCAAGCTGTCCGGCCAGGTCGGGATCATCGGTAACGGTGCCGGCCTGGTCATGTCCACCCTGGACGTCGTGACCTACGCCGGTGAGGAGTTCGGTGGCCAGCGGCCCGCCAACTTCCTCGACATCGGCGGCGGCGCGTCCGCGCAGGTGATGGCGGACGGTTTGTCGATCATTCTCTCCGACCCCGCGGTCAAGAGCGTTTTCGTGAACATCTTCGGTGGGATCACCGCCTGCGACGCGGTCGCGAACGGTATCGTGCAGGCCCTCGAGATCGTCGGCGACGTCACCACGCCGCTGGTCGTGAGGCTGGACGGCAACAACGCGGACGAGGGCCGGCGCATCCTCACCGAGGCGAACCTCGACGTGGTCAGGCCGGTGGACACCATGGACGGTGCGGCGAAGCTCGCCGCCCAGCTCGCCGCGGCTGCGGCCTGAGCGGACGGGAAGAGGCTTCCGACAATGGCAATCTGGCTGGACGAGACGTCCAAGATCCTGGTTCAGGGCATCACCGGCTCCGAAGGACGCAAGCACACCGCCCGGATGCTGCGGGCGGGGTCGTTGATCGTCGGTGGTACCAACCCCAAGAAGGCGGGCACCGAGGTCGAGGGTGTCCCGGTTTTCGCGACCGTGGCCGAGACGATCGAGAAGACCGGTGCGGACGTCTCCGTGGTCTACGTCCCGCCGGCGGGGACCAAGGCCGCCGTGATCGAGGCGATCGACGCGGGCATCCCGCTCGTCGTGGTCATCACCGAAGGCGTTCCGGTGCATGACACCACCGACTTCTGGGCGTACGCGCAGTCCAAGGGCAACACGACCCGGATCATCGGTCCGAACTGTCCGGGCATCATCAGTCCGGGCAAGTCGAACGCCGGCATCATCCCGGCGGACATCACCCCGCCTGGTCGCATCGGTCTGGTCAGCAAGAGCGGTACGTTGACCTACCAGATGATGTACGAGCTGCGGGACTTCGGCTTCTCCACCGCCGTCGGTATCGGTGGTGACCCCGTCATCGGCACCACCCACATCGACGCACTCGACGCGTTCCAGGCCGACGACGACACCGACGCGATCGTGATGATCGGTGAGATCGGTGGTGACGCCGAGGAACGCGCCGCCGCGTATATCGAGGCCCATATCACCAAACCGGTCGTCGGGTACGTCGCGGGTTTCACCGCGCCGGAGGGCAAGACGATGGGGCACGCAGGGGCTATTGTGTCCGGATCGTCCGGTACGGCTCAGGCCAAGAAGGAAGCTCTGGAGAAGGCGGGCGTGCGGGTGGGCAAGACTCCTTCGGAGACTGCCCGTCTGATGGCTGACGTCATGCGTTCGTTCTGAAACCCCGTAACCGGGTGTGGTCTGTCGCGTCGGCGGCGGGCCCACCCGGTTACGTCGTTCGCGCTCTAAGAGTAGCGTTCTGGGGTGCAACGGCTAACGTGGTGGGGATAGGTCCATCAGGTCACCGTTGATCGCATGAAGTGGGGTCATTCCGTGCCACGTCTCGCCGGTCGTGACGTACCTAATAACGATCTTGGCGTTCTCATCGCCGGTGCCGTCCTGTTCGTCGCCTCGTTATTCGACTGGTTCTCGGTCGGCAGGTTCGGGGAGAACGCGTGGGGAGTGGGGTTCTTCGCCTACGGTGGCGTGGAGCTCGGGCTGCTCGTGACCGGTCTGGTAGTGGTGCGGACCTTCACCCGCGTTCAGCTGCCGGCCGTGGGTGCCGACTGGGTTCTGATCATCGCAGGGCTCGCGGGGCTCGGCACGATCATGATCATGCTCAAGATGCTGCTCGGTATTGAGAACCTCAACCGTGCCGCGGGGTTGTGGCTCGGGCTCATAGCGTCCATGGCGATCACGGTCTGCGCGGTTCTCAGCGTTCTCGCGAGCGGGTACACCCTGCCAGGGCAGGGCTCTCGCGGTCGCCCTCAGTTTCCCCCCGGCCCCGGCGCTCGGTACGACGCCTCGGGTCGTCCGATACCCGGTGGGTATGGCGAGCCTGGTGCCTATGGGCAACCGCCGCACAGTGGGTACGGGCAACAGAGCCCGTACGGCCAGCCTCCGCAGGGTGGTTATGCGCAGTCGCCGTACGGCCAGCCGCCGCAGGGCGAATCGCCATATGGTCAGCCGCCGCAGGGCGATTTCGGACAGCCGCCCTACGGACAGCGGGACCAGTAGCGCCGGTCGCCAAGCGCCGGTTGCAGAGACTGTTTCAGATTCGCGGACGTTGTTACGGCGTGTTGGGCGGCGGACTGCGTCGTTTGCGTGCGAGCGTCGAAAGATGGCCAGTTCGTTCCCGCGCGGCCAATCCCGGTCGCCGGGTGTCCGTCTGCGTGCCGCGTCCCGTCGTGTCACCTCTCCGCGGACGGCACTGCTCCGGACCGGCATGCTCCGGACCGGCGCCAGCCGGGTCCTTACGGCGGTCCGAGCGGCTCGTGGCGATCTTGTGACGGCGGCCACGCCGCCGATCGCTGGCCTCGCCCTGACCGAGATCGTGGTCGTCCTGTTCTGGGTATCGGACCAGCGGACGCGGGCAGGGAGCGGCGCGGCGTTGCGGGTGGCAGCCGACGTGTGGCTGATGGCCCATGGCACACGGCTTGCGACGCCCGACGGTGATCTTTTTCTGGTGCCGTTCGGCCTTGCTCTGCTGCCGATCGCGCTGACCGCGCTAGCTGGGCACAGACTTGTCCGAGGCCGGTCGCCATCCGGGGAGGTACCCCGGTGGCGCGATGTCCTGGCCGCCACCAGAGGCCGCGGTGCCCGGCTGGCGACACCGCGTCGGTCGTCGGTCGGCCGGCCCGTGGCCATGGTGGTCGCGTTTTACGCGATCTTTGCCCTCTTGACCGCCCTCGCCGCGGATGACTCCGCCGCGCATCCGTCGATACCGTCGGCGCTCCTGGGCGCCCTTGCGATGAGTCTGACCGGTGCGTGGGCAGGTGCCCTTGTCGCCACCTGTGACCAGTGGCGCCCAGGCGTGACAGCGAGGGTTCCCGCGGTAGTGCGCACGACGCTCAGCGCGGCCGGCGCCGCCGTCGGTGTGATCATCGCGGCGGGTGCGATGATCACCGTCGGCGTCCTCGCCGTGAACATCCTGAAGATTGCTGGCAGTGCGCAGCGTCTGGCTCCTGGCCAGGTCGGAGGTACCGGCGTGCTCCTCATCCACGTAGCCCTGCTGCCCAATGTCGTCGTGTGGGCGGCCGCCTACGCGTTGGGACCCGGCTTCGCCACGGGCGTGCACGGGTTCGTCCGGCCCTTCGGAGTTCACCTCAGCGCCGTTCCAGAACTGCCCATGTTCGCCGGCCTGCCGACGACCGGGGCGTCCATCCCGGTCTGGCTCGCGTTCGTGCTGGCACCCGTCACCGCCGGCTGCATTGCCGCCCGGATGGTGCGACGGGACGGCGGAGCGCGCCCGCTACCGGTATGCCTGGCGCGGGTCAGCCTGGCATCGGTGCTGTGTGGGATCGCCATGGCGGGGCTCGCGGCGGCCTCCGGCGGGTCGCTCGGTACGGGCGAGCTGGCTTCGTTCGGCCCGCCGGGAATCCAGGTCGGTCTCGCCGCAACGGCCGAGGTGGGCCTGGCGGCGGTGCTTGCGACCTGCACAGAGGCTGCTGTTCGTGGCCGGGTCTCTCACCGGCTGGAGCCGGACGAACCTCCGATCACGTCGTTGAAGCGTTGCCGGCAGACGGCCGGGTCCTGGTTCGGGTCCTTCCGACAGTCCTGATAACGGCGCAGGTCGTCGCCGTGTTGTTCGTAGAAGGTCCAGCTGCCGCCGACAAGCAGCAGTGCGATGAGGGCGGACAGCACGCCCAAGGCCAATCCGGCTGTTGCAATGCCGCCGCCTACACCGTGCATCCGCCGTGCGCGGGAACGACCGAGAACGCCGAGGATCACAGCGGCGATTCCGGCCAGACCGCCGATTCCGATCCAGCAGGTCGCGACGCCGAGCAGGCCGAAAGCCAGGGACAGCCGGCCAAGACTGTTGTGTGACCCACCCGAACGATCACCGTTGGTGTGCGGATCGTCGGCCGATCTCGAGGCGCCGCTGGTCATGGCGCCTGCCGCGGGTCTTCCGGCATCACCATGGCAGGTCCTCCCAGTCGCGACAACAGACATCATAAGGGGTTGCGGCGTGCACCCGACCAGGGTCTGTGGCATCAGGAAATGTCCGACCTCTTCGCTATTGTACGAACATCAGTTCGACTACGGGGAGGTCGCCATGGCTGTCAGTGTCGCCGGGCTGCGGGCCGAGTCGGGGCGCCTGCGGGCACTCGGCTGGTCCTATCGAGGCATCGCCCTGGAGTGGCAGCGTCGCTATCACCTCAATGCGCGGGTCGCCTTCCGGTTCGCACACGGCTGGACGCAGGAGGAGGCGGCCCGCCGGTGGAACGTGCGGTGGTCCGGAGAGGGCCCGCCGAAGACGGGAAAATCCTTTTCCTACTGGGAGGTCTGGCCTGGCCGCGGTGGGCGGGCACCGTCGACCCGGACGCTCACGCGGCTCGCCGAGCTGTACCTCTGCCGACCCGGTGACCTTCTTGACGGGGAGGACTTCGGCCGGCGCGACGCGGGTAGCGACGACCTCTCGGGTCAGCCGGGTTGTGCGGCCGTTTCCATGGGTGTCAGCGGTGATCGCCACGACTGCGGGAGTCGTCGTGGGGGCGGGCCGTGTGTTGAGCACGAAGCCGACGCGGGCGGCTGCGTTGACCGGGCCGAGCCGGGCCCGGATGCGCTGGCGCCGGTCATTCCCGCACCCCGCGCGGGCGGCTGCGCAGCCGCCGAAGCCGTCCGGTGACCAGGCACTTGGTGGATGCGCGCAGGCCGGCCGACGTCAGTACAGTCAGAACGGTCATGCGTCCACCGGCGAGCCGCCGCCTACCCGTCGTACCGGAGAGTTCCGTGCCCGCACGACTGGTTGTTCTCGCCTCCGGGGTGGGTACCACCCTGCAGGCCGTGCTGGACGCATGTAAAGATCCATCTTTTGGTGCCGAAGTCGTTGCTGTGGGCACCGACCGGTACGGCACCGGAGCGCAGGAGCGGGCGGCCGCAGCTGGTGTTGCCTGGTTCGTCGTTCGCCTGGAGGACGCCGTGGACAGGGAGGCCTTCAACGCGGCCACCGCGAAGAAGATCGCCGTGTACGCTCCCGATCTGTTGGTACTCGCCGGCTACATGAAGATCCTGGACAGGCAGGTCATTGCGCGGTTTCGGACGGTGAACACCCATCCGTCTCTCTTGCCCGCGTTTCCGGGGGCGCACGCCGTAGCCGACGCGCTTGCGCACGGGGTGAAGGTCAGCGGAGTGACGGTGCACTGGGTTGACGAGGGCGTCGATACCGGGCCGATTCTTGCGCAGGCGGCGGTGGCGTTGGCGGAGTCCGATACGGAAGAAACTCTGCGTGCACGCATCCAGGCGGTGGAACGCGTTCTGTACGTGGAGACGATCGGCCGGATCGTCCGGTCGGAGGAGGGGACATGACGTCCGCACAGAGTCAGCAGACCTCCGCTGTCGGCGAGCTGGTCGCCACCGGCCGCCGTCCCATCCACCGTGCGCTGGTCAGCGTCTACGACAAGGCCGGCCTGCCGGAACTCGTGGCCGCGTTCACCGACGCCGGTGTGGAGGTCATCTCCACCGGGTCCACTGCGCAGGTGCTCGCCCGCCACGGTCTGGCCGTGACGCCGGTGAGCACTCTCACCGGTTTCCCCGAGGTGCTCGGCGGCCGGGTGAAGACCCTGCATCCACGGGTGCACGCCGGCCTGCTCGCGGATCTACGCAATGTGGAGCACGCCAAGGCGCTCGCGGAACTCGACATCGAGCCTTTCGACCTCGTCGTGTCGAACCTCTATCCCTTCCGGGAGACGGTCGCCGGCGGCGCGTCCGAGGACGAGGCGGTCGAACAGATCGACATCGGCGGGCCGGCGATGATTCGGGCCGCGGCGAAGAACCATCCGTCCGTGGCCGTTGTCGTCTCGCCGGCGGATTACCCGGAGCTCATCGCCGCGATCCGGGCCGGTGGCTTCGAGCTCGATGCGCGGCGTCGCCTTGCCGCGCGCGCCTTCGCGCACACCGCCGCATATGACGTCGCGGTTGCGTCGTGGTTCGCCGGTGTCCTCGCGCCTGATGAGATCGCACGCGAGTCGGGCTGGCCGGAAACGGTCGCCGCGGTATGGCGACGGGAGGAGGTCCTGCGCTACGGCGAGAACCCCCACCAGCGGGCGGCGTTGTACGTGGCGGATGACGGCGCTCCCGGGCTCGCGGGTGCCCGCCAACTGCACGGCAAGCCGATGTCGTTCAATAATTATACTGATGCCGAGGCGGCCCGGCGCGCTGCGAGCGACTTCCACGAGCCATGCGTGGCCATTGTCAAGCACGCGAATCCCTGCGGCCTGGCGATCGGCGGTGATGTCGCCGAGGCTCATCGCAAGGCGCACGCATGTGATCCCGTGTCGGCCTTCGGCGGGGTCATCGCGACAAACCGACCGGTCAGCGTCGCCTTGGCTGAGCAGATCGCGGAGATATTCACCGAGGTCGTCGTGGCACCCGGCTATGCCGACGGCGCCGCGGAGATCCTGTCCGGTAAGCCCTCGATCCGCCTGCTGGAATGCCCGCTGTCGTCGGATCCGCACGGTGTTGAGATGCGTCAGATCTCCGGCGGGTTGCTGGTGCAGTCCCGTGACGTGCTGGACGCGGCTGGTGACGACCCTGCCGGTTGGACGCTGGAAGCGGGCGCGCCCGCCGACGAGGCAACCATAGATGATCTTGCATTTGCGTGGAAGGCTGTCCGTTCAGTCAAGTCGAACGCGATTCTGATAGCCCTGGGCGGTGCAACGATCGGCGTGGGAATGGGACAGGTGAATCGAGTGGATGCCGCGATGCTCGCGGTAGCCCGCGGCGGTGAGCGGGTGACGGGCGCCGTGGCTGCAAGCGATGCGTACTTCCCTTTCCCGGACGGGCTGCAGGTGCTCGTCGACGCCGGCATCCGCGCGGTTGTCGAACCGGGTGGATCCGTGCGTGACGAACAGGTGATAGCCACTGCGCGGGAAGCGGGGATTACGCTCTACTTCACCGGCGTCCGCCACTTCGCGCACTGACGGCATTGTGCATGCTGACAGCATTGTGCATCCTGGCGGCATTCCGCCCGTCACCGGAAACGGCGCCCGAAACTGACGAAGCCCGACCACACCGCGGTAATCGGTTCGGGGTGCCTGTGTTCGTCGTTGGTGCCGTTCGGCCCATCGGTGTCCGGCCGAACGGCACCAACGTTTCACGAGATGGAGGTGCCGGTGGACTCCACCGCCGCCACCGCTCCTCGTCGCGCGCTTGCTGTGGTGCCGTTTGATGACGCCGGGATGGAGCCTCCGGGTGCGTCGTCGTTGGGTACATAACGCTGCGCAACCCAGTCCAGCGCCTCCCGCCAGCTGGCGCCATACAGGACCGAGATCCTGTCTGCCGTCTGCCGCGCGAGAGCCTGGACGAACACCCGGTCATCGCTGTCGAGATGTCGGGCATCTCCGAAGGTCTCCCAAGCCCGGAACATCAGTTCCTGCAGTTTCTTGCTGTGTGGCGTTTCGTCTGCCACGACCCACTCCCTCCCACTCCGGGGACTCGCGGCGGAATTCTGCCCTAGTCGGGCACGACGCCTGCACTCGGGGGGTAGTTACGGTTGTGAATCCGGTGCGGCGATCGTGACGATGCGGCCGTCCCGTGCGATTTACGCGGTGCGGGCAGACCGCTTTCGGGCCTGACCGGCAACTCTTTCCAGGTGCATCGCACCAGGTCAGGCGGACAGCTTGGGTCTGTTGTGCGTTCTGTGGAAGATCGATTCGGGATGTGGTCCCGCGCGGCCGTGCATGGATGGCGAACCGGCATGCCGCATGCGGGCTTCGTGTGGTCGTGTGGTGAGATGACCTACCTGTTCGACATATGATCGTCGGACGCCTCCAGGGGGAGGGACGTGCCCGAGCTGCTCGGAAGCAACTATGCGCTCGACACCTTGATCGTCTGGGGCGGTATGGGTTCGGACCTGCGTGGGGAACTCACGCGCAGGGGGACGTTCACCCCGGCCGACGCCTTGACGATGACCGCGGATGTCCTGCGCGGTGTCGCAGCGGCGCTGCCATGAACCTGCGGCACCGTCGGTCCGCGCCGCGATGGTGGTCGTGGCCGAGACGGGAGCCGGTCTTCGCCAGCGTGCTCGGTGTCGTCGGTGTCGCCCTCGTGGTCGTCGCCTCGAGCCACTGGCGGCGGGGCCTGGTCGGGCTCGGTGCGGCACTGCTTGCCGGCGCACTGGCGCGGCTGTTGCTGCCGACCCGGCGGGTCGGGTTACTCGTGGCGCGAGGAAGGGTGTTCGATGTCACCACGCTCGCACTGCTCGGAATAACAATCATTGTCGTGACGCTCGCGGTGCCGGCCGGGGGCTCGTGAGCAACGGCCCGGCCAGGCCCGCCGGGCAGCCTGCTCTGGCAGCCTGCTCTGGCAGCCTGCTCGGGCATCCAGGAGAGCGTAGTGTCACATACGATCTGAAGCCGACCCGTACGGATACCACCGCGGTGGGGACGGCGGAATACGTCGGCGCCATCATCGAGAAGTTGGGGAGCTGACAGCCGATGGCTGGGAAGGTGACTGTGGTCGGGGCCGGTTTCTATGGCTCAACGACCGCGCAGCGCCTCGCCGAGTACGACATTTTCGACACGGTCGTGCTGACGGACATCATCGAGGGCAAACCGCAGGGAATCGCCCTCGACCTGAACCAGTCGCGCCCGGTCGAGGGTTTCGAGACTACGGTGATTGGAACGAACGACTACGACGACACCGAGGGTTCGGACGTCGTGGTCATCACCGCCGGCCTGCCCCGCAAGCCCGGTATGAGCAGGATGGACCTCATCGAGGTCAACGCGAAGATTGTCCGGCAGGTGTCGGAGAACATCGCGAAATCGTCGCCTGACGCCGTCGTCGTGGTGGTTTCCAACCCGCTGGACGAGATGACCGCGCTCGCCGCCAACGTTCTCGGGTTCCCCCGGAGCCGGGTCATCGGTCAGGCCGGGATGCTCGACACCGCACGCTTCACCAATTTCGTCGCGGTGGAGCTGGGCGTACCGGTGAAGTCCGTACAGACCCTCACCCTGGGCTCGCACGGTGACACCATGGTGCCGGTGCCGTCCCAGTGCACGGTGGACGGCAAGCCGCTCACGGAGTTGCTGCCCGCCGACACGATCGATGAGCTGGTCACCCGGACCCGCAACGGCGGTGCCGAGGTGGTCGCGCTCCTCAAGACCGGGTCGGCCTATTATGCGCCGTCCGCAGCCGCCGCCCGGATGGTGAAGGCCGTGGCGCAGGACTCCGGCGCGGTCATGCCGGTATGCGCCTGGGTGAATGGCGAGTTCGGCATTTCCGGCGTCTATCTGGGTGTGCCCGCCCAGATAGGTCGCGGGGGCGTGAAGAAGGTCGTGGAAATAGACCTGTCCGCAGCGGAGAAGGCTGCGCTCGTCACCGCCGCGGAGGCCGTCCGAGTCAAGCAGGCGGATGTGGCAAGCCTGTAATCCTGCTGGGCTGTCTTGTCAGGAACCCTGTTGGGAATACCGTTGGGGACCGCCGGGATTCCTGCCGGATCGGTACAACCGATCCGGCAGGTCCGGCGGCTGCGCTATCCGGGCAGAGCCAGCTTTCGCAGAGCAAGGCGCGCTACGGAGGCGGTCGGGATGGTTCCCCGCCCAAGACCGATCTCGACCAGGTTGTCGTACAGTTCGGTGCGGTGGCGGGCTGCACGGACGGCTGAGTCCATGAGGGTTCGACGCCGGCCGGCAAGCCCGGCCAACAGGGTGGTGTGCCGCAGATGCCGGCCGAGTTCCCGATCAAGCGCTTTGCGATAGGCCGCGCCGGCTCGGGCCGGTGCAGCGGTCACAGCGGCCTCACCAGCCAGTGACCCGGACAGCAGCGCGTAGTAGATCCCCTCGCCGGTCAGCGGATTGATCAGTGATGCGGCATCCCCGGCGAGCAGGACCGGACCATCGGGCTGACGGGGTCGCCACGTCGACAGGGGCAGATGGTGGGCGCGCAGCGTCCCCGGATGCGCTGGTTGGTCGGGCAGCATCCGGGCCAGAGTGCCGTACAGGACCGTGCGACCCGCAGCGTCGCCGTGCAGCGCAGCGAGCTTCGATCGCAACATCCCGTAGCCGATGTTGGCGCGGCCGTCACCGATCGGAAATGACCAGGCATACGCCGGCCAGCCCTCGTCGGTCATCTCGATGAGCTGTTCGGGCGGGCCGCCGGTATGTGGCGCGTCTGCATACCCCCGGACCGCGATGGCCAGTGCCTCCGGCGGGTTCGGCCCGATGCCCAGGGCACGCCGGGTGGTCGAATTCGCACCGTCGGCGCCGACCACGACCCGCGCTCGCAGGTCACCGTTGACGACCACCACCGGCTCGTCCACGCTGCCGCCGGCTACGACGGACCGCGCGCGTCGGCGTAGCAGCACGGCGCCCCGGGCGCGGGCGGCGGAGATCAGCCGCGCGTCAAAGACCGTGCGGGGTACCACGTGGTTCGCCCGTCGGCACGGGGTGGCCACCTCCGCGCCGCCGGGGGTCCGCAGCCGCATCCGGTCCACCGGCAGGTAGCCGGCCACGGCATCGGACACGCCGAGGGCGCGCAGGACGTCCAGGCCGTGCGGGGCGATGCCGTCGCCGCACGCCTTGTCCCGGGGGAAGTCCGCGGCGTCCACCAGCACGACCCGGGCATCTGGACGAAGCTGCAGTGCACGTAGCGCCGCGGCGCAGCCCGCTGGTCCGGCACCGAGGATGAGGAGGTCCACGACCTCGGACAACCCGACCGGAGCGCACGGATCGGCGGCACTGGCGCTACCGGCCGCACGGGCCGCTGCCGACGGGACGCCGGGTTCGGGTGTGGTCATGGCATCGGGAGGTGTCGGTGTTGCCACATCCGCCCAGTCTCTCAGCCAGCCCGAGGAGCACCCGGCCGGCCGGGTTCGTAAAGTTCGGCACGTGGATGCCCTCATGCAGGTGGATTCCTGGCCGGTCGAGAACGCGGCCGTTGCCGTGTTGGTGCGTGACGGCGGCGGTGCCGTCACGGTGCGTGGGTCGGTTGGTGCCGTGGACAGGTCCTTCCGGTTGGCGTCGGTGTCGAAGCTTCTCGCCGCCTATGCCACGCTGATCGCGGTGGAGGAGGGTGCCATCGGTTTGGACGATCCGGCCGGTCCCCCAGGTTCGACCGTGGCCCATCTCCTCGCCCACACGTCGGGCCTGGGCTTTTCCGGCACCCGGGCGGTGACCCGGCCCGGAGCACGGCGGGTGTATTCGAACACCGGCTTCGACGTGCTCGGCGAGACAGTGGAAAAGGCATCCGGAATTGCTTTCGGTGACTACCTCGCCGAGGCCGTGTTCGGGCCGCTGGGCATGATGGCCTCCGAGCTGGCGGGCTCGCCGGCCTACGCGGTGTCATCGACCCTGGCTGATCTGCTTCGTTTTGCCGGTGAACTGCTGGCGCCGCGGTTGCTCGCTGCGCAGACATTCACGGCGGCGACATCGGTGGCTTTTCCCGGTGCCGCCGGGGTACTGCCCGGGTTCGGTGTGCAGAATCCGAACGACTGGGGGCTCGGCTTCGAGATCCGCGGGCGGAAACACCCGCACTGGACGGGGAACGCAAATTCACCTGAAACTTTCGGCCATTTCGGCCGGAGTGGGACTTTTCTCTGGGTTGATCCGGCGCTGGATGGCGCGTGTGTGGGCCTGACCGACCGTGAATTCGGTTCCTGGGCCGCTGATGTCTGGCCGAAGCTGTCCGACGACGTGGTCGCGGTCATTGGTGCCGGCGACGGGGAGTCGACGGCTCGGTTGACATGATCGGCTCGATTGGCATGATCGGCGTGGCTGGTTGGCCCTCGGAGCCGGAGCCGGAGCCGGAGCCGGAGCCGCGAATCACGAACCCGGCCATTTCCTCGACCAGGCGCGCTCTGGTCGGGTGCTGTCGGCCGGCGGGAAACAGCATGTCGTCCAACACGGTGGCGCCGTAGACGAGCGCTACGGTGAACCGAACGGACAGCGCCACGTCGACCACGGGGGCGTCGAGCACGGCCACTTCGGCCTCGATCTCCCGTTCCAGCTTGTCGAAGACCTCCTGGAGAAAGGCGCCGGCGCGGGTGCGAAGTTCGGGTGAACCTCCGCTCGGCCCTCCGGGTAGCGCCAGCAACAGTTTGTGGTTATCGATGAGCAGAAGGTAGAGGCCGCCGACGAAGTCCCGGGTGGTCTGCTCGGCGCTCCTGGCGCCGTGCCCGTGCTCGATCCATTGCCGCACGTACTCGGCCACGAAGTCGTAGAACGGCCGGTAGACAGCCTCGACGAAGAGGTTGGCTTTTGTACCGAAATGTCGGAACACCAGCGCCTGGGTCACGCCGGCACGGGCGGCTATCTCCCGGGTGGTGACGTGTTCGTAGCCGTGCTCGTCGAAGAGCTCCCGAGCGGCGCCCAGGACCAGCGAGCGGACAGTCGCCGAGCTGCGTCGGGACCGGGAGTCCTGGGTCACTCAACCATGATGACCGACGACGGCCCATCCGCCGGGGCCGACGTCCACCGATCAAATTAGATAGCAACGATATCTTGACACTAGATGATCATTTGTTCACTGTGATGTGTGCGACATCCCCACGGCGGGAGCGGTACTTCGGCTGAGAGCGAGGCCAGGGCATGACCGATGTGCAGGTTGATCCTTCGCTGTGCCTCGGACACGGCCGCTGCAACGCCTACGGGTCGGACGTCTACGGGCGCGACGATTCCGGCTACTGCCATATTGGGAACGCTGCGTGCCTACGGCTCTTGAGCAGCAGGCACGCGATGGGACGGAGGCGTGTCCCGAGCGCGCGATCTCGCTATCCGAAAGACTGCTTCCACTTTTGACGAGGAGTACAGGTGAGGCTTGAAGACAAGGTCGTCGTCATCACCGGCGCCGGGTCCGGGTTAGGACGGGAGAGCGCTCTGCTGTTCTCTCGTGAAGGCGCCACGGTCGTCGTCACCGACATCATCGAACAACGGGCAAAGGACGTCGCGAGCCTGATCGGTGAGCGCGGCGGTCAGGCGTTGGCGTGCCGAACCGACGTCACGGTGGAAAGTGAGGTCGCCGCTGCAGTCGCCACCGCCGTCGAGCATTTCGGCCGCCTCGACGTCATGTTTGCCAATGCCGGGGTCACGGTGCCGGGCCAGGGCACTGTCGCGCTCGAGGACACCACCGAGGAGAGCTGGACGCACGTCCACGATACCAATCTCAAGGGAGTCTTCTTCTCCATCAAGTACGCGGCCAGGGCGATGAAGACACAGGGCGGTGGGACGATCGTGGTCACATCGTCGGCGTCGTCGCTGGCGGCGTACCCGAGGTTCACGATCTACACCGCGAGCAAGGGCGGGGTGAACGCGCTCGTCCGGGGCGCCGCGTTCGACCTCGGCGGCTACGGCATACGGGTCAACGCGATCTGCCCGACCCACGGTATGTCCGTGAATTTCGGGCTCCCGCCGGACGCTGAGGTGCTCGGCAGGTCCTACGAAGAGGTGGCCGGTCCCTGGAACCCGGACTACGCTCCGATGCCCCTGAAGCTGCGGCGTCCCCCGAACCTGCTCGACAACGCCTACGCCGCGCTCTTCCTGGCCTGCGACGAGTCCGCGTACATGTCCGGGGTCTGCTTCCCGACGACCGACGGCGGCACTCTGGGGCGCGTAGCGATCGAGTTCCCCAAGGATTGGGAACTGGCTCAGCAGGCTGCGTTCGCGGGCGCTTCGGAAGCTCCTCTCAATCCGCCGGTTGGTGGCGAAGCCGAGGTGGGCGGATAGGCGTTTTCTGGTCCTCTGGTGTGGGCAGGCACCGCCGGCGACGGCCTCGGGGGCCCTCGCCGGCGGTGCCGACGGACCCGTCTCCGTGACTTGGGGAGCCTCCCGCGGCCCGGATAGACCGCGGCCCGGTAGAGTATGGAATCTAGCGAAAACGGACGGATGGCCGGCGGCCGCGGGGTGGAATCGGCCGTGACAGGGACGTCCTTGATGGGTAGTTAGGTCCGGTGGACAACCCGATCAGTGCGCTCCGTTCCGGAGCGCGGAAGGCATCCGGTGCAGCCGGTGCCGTGCGCCGTCGGCGGCCCTTCATCGACCATCTGCTGCGCGCCTACCACCGGTACACCGAGGACGGCGGCGACCGACTTTCAGCTGCCGCGACGTACTTTGCCTTCCTCTCGTTCTTCCCGTTGGTCGCACTCGCCTTCTCGATCGCGGGTTTCGTGGTTGACGCCTATCCGGATGTTCGGCAGGAGCTGACCAAGCAGATCAACAGTTATCTACCGGGGCTTGCGGACAAGCTGGACATCGCCAGTATCGGCAACGCGAAGGTCGGTGTCGGCCTGATCGGCCTGGTCGGTCTGCTGCTGGCCGGGCTGGCATGGATCGACGCGCTGCGGGACGCGATCAGAATTATGTGGCATCAGGACGTGGAGGTCGGAAACGTCGTGATCCGCCGAGTGAAGGACATCGGCGTCCTTGCCGGGCTCGGTCTCATCAGCTTCGCGTCGATTGCGGTGACCAGCGTTGCCACGTCGGTCTCGGGGACGTTTCTGCACTGGATCGGGCTCGCTGGCAGCACTGCGGCGACAGCGCTGACCTCGATACTCGCTGTCGTCGTCGCGCTGGCCCTGGACGTGGCACTCTTCCGCTGCCTGTTTGTCTGGCTCCCGCGGATCACCGACCATCGCCGTGCGCTGGCGGGCGCGCTGTTCGGCGCGATCGGGGTGGAGGTGCTCAAGGTTCTCGCGACCGCGCTGGTCGGCATGACCACGAGAAACCCCGTCTACGGGACGTTCGCGGTGATTGTCGGATTGCTGATCTGGATCAATATCATGATGCGTTGGACGTTGCTGGTAGCGGCGTGGACGGTGACCGCGCCCTACTCGTCCGATGTACCACCGTCGGGTACCGCTGTGCCAGCCGGTGCCGACGTTCCAGCCGGTGCCGACGTTCCAGCCGGGGAGGCAGCTGATGACGGGCCACCGCCGGTCCCGACACGCAGCCCGGGTGTAGGGGTGCCGTCCTCGCCGCCACCTCGTCGATGAGGCACGAGCCGCACGCGGGATGTGGAGACGTTTCCCGAGCGCAGGAGGTGTGCTGTGGGAACGGGCGGTCGGGCTGCCATACCGGGCAGTGCGTCAATGTTCGGGAACGCGTCGCTGTTCGGGAAAAGGTGCCGACGCGAAAGTCGCCTACGTAGAGTGAAAAGTCCGAATATCAGTGTGATCGCGATAGCGATCCAGGTGGCTGGTCCTATCCCGTGGTCGCCGATATCTCGCCGTTGTGACTGCCTTCGAGCATAATCGTGCGTGCCGGTGTCATGCCGGCCTCCGGTTCCCGTACCAGCATCGGCGGTGGCCAGCGGTCGCAGACCGTCCACGGTTGATCCGTCCGGAGCCATCGCGAGGCCGCGCGTTTCGTCGCTCTTGACGACAAGGTGTCCGACCGGAGCGATTGTGTCGACGTTCGCGAATCCCCAGTCGAGCAGCGGCCGGGCCTCCTTGGCATATGCCGGGGCTGCCCGCAGCATCGTGAGGATGAGAGTGTGGCCGCCGCGCCGGACCGCGCCGATGTAGGTGGCGCCCGCCGCGGCGGTGTATCCGTTCTTGACGCCGATCGTTCCCGGATACGAGGTGAGCAGGTCATTGTGGTTCTGGATCTCGAACGACTTGCCGTCCCGGCCGCGGACGGTCGCCCGTGGGATGGTCAGGAACCTGCGGACGATGGGATTGGCGAGCGCGGCCCGGCCCAGCAATGCAAGATCGTATGCTGATGTCGTCTGCCCGGGTGCGTCCAGGCCACTTGGATCCCCTGCGGTTGTGTCGCGCGCGTTCAGCTCGGCCGCGGTCCGGTTCATCAGTACGACCGTGGCGTCAGCCCCGCCAGCGGCTTCGGCGAGTGCTACGGCGGCGTCGTTACCGCTGGCGACGATCATTGCTGTGGCGAGTTCCGCGACCGTGTAGGTCATGCCCGGGACGAGACCCACCCGCGTTCCGTCAACCGACGCGGCCGCAGTACTGATCGTCACCTCCTGAGCAGGCGACAGCCGCGGCAGCACGGCGAGCGCAGTTAGGATCTTGAGCGTGCTCGCCGGCAGGTGGGGACCGTGGGCGTCTCGGGCCGCGAGGACGGCGCCGCTGTCGGCGTCGGCGATGAGCCAACTTGCGGCGGTGGTGTCGGGGGGCGGGGAAGAGGCTCGCGAACCGACCACCACGCCGGCGCTCGCCAGCACCGGACCACCGAGGAGGTTCGGGCTGGCTGGCCGCAGTGCCGGTGCCGGTGCCGCTGCCGGTGCCGGTGCCGGTGCCGGTATGGGATCGGGAGCGGCGGCCGCCGTGGTCGAGAGCGCGGCGATCAGCCATGTCACCAGGGAGACGACCAGCAGCACGGAACGTGTCGCGCTCAAGCGTTCGCGAGTCCGAGGCATCTGATGGAGATTACTGTCAGTCACAGTTATGTGAAGCGAGAGGGCTGGCCGTGTCGTACCGAAGCGTGCTGGTGGTACCGAGTTGCACCGAGTTATCCCTCCAGCCGGGCCTGGCGCATGACAACTGAGGAACAACTGATTGATGTCCAATCGTGACGGCTTCTCAGTTAGGCCTCAGTTAGGCCTCAGATCGACTAGCCTGAGACTGTGCGGGATCTCCTCGTCGCTAGAGGTCAACTCGACTGGTCCGCGCAGCCGTGTGGCTACCATGGTATCGACGCGCTGTCTCACCTCGAACTCGGACGGTTGCGCGATTATCTCGTGGCCGTGGACAAGGGCGATCTTGCCGGGCAGGATGACCTGCGGGTGCTGACCGCTCTGCGATTGCTGACCCCCGCCGGAGAGCTGACCTATGCCGGCCTGTTGCTACTCGGCCGGCAGGATGCGCTGCGGCAACTGCTACCCGGACATGGTTATTCCTTTCAGTACCGGCCGTCGAGCGGCTCGGAAGCGACCAGCCGGGTTCGGGAGGAGCAGCCGGTCCTTGCGGGTATCGAGCGCATGCTCGGCCTGGTCGAAGCGCATGCCGCGTTCCGCCCGCTCAACATCTCCGGCGGCATCCAACTGCAACTCGTCGACTATCCGCAGAACGCCGTGCGTGAGCTGGTCGTCAACGCCTTCCTCCACCGGTCGTATGAGACCCACGGCACGGTGGATGTGGAGCATTCCCCGGAGGCGCTCATTGTGACAAGCCCCGGGGGATTTCTTCCCGGGATCACGCCGGATAATGTTCTCAGCTATCCTTCGACGCCTCGTAATCGGCTGCTTACCGAGGTCTTTTCAATGCTCCGGCTTGCCGAACGCACCGGTCAAGGAGTCGATCGCGCATTTCGTGAGCTGTTGCGGGTGGGCAAAGAGCCGCCGACGTTCACCGATCTCGGTACCTCGGTCCGTGCCGTGGTCCGTGGTGGCATAGGCGACGACGCCTTCGTCGGTTACGTCTCAACTCTGCCCGCCCAGGCGGGTCGGGACGTCGAAATCCTGCTGACCCTGTCCTACCTGCGGACCCGCCAGTCGGTGGACGCGGTTACCCTGGCTCGGGTGGTGCAGCGCCCGGCGCCGGAAAGCCAGGAGGTGCTGGCCCGCATGGTCGCCTTGGAACTGGTCGAAACGACCAGGCGAACGGCGGGCCGGCCGTTGCCCACCTACCGGCTACGCCCCGCCGCGCTCGCCGGGCTCGGGCGCGCTGTTCGTTACCACCGCCAGGGCCCCGCGCAGACGGACGAGAAGGTGCTCGAACATGTCCGTGAGTACGGGTACGTCACCAACCGCACGCTGCAGCGGATGTTCGACGTGACCATGTTCGGCGCTCGGGACATGCTCGCCGACCTGCGCCGCCGTGGTGTCCTGTGCAAGATCGGCGATGCCCACGGCGGCACCGGGGTCCGCTACGGCCCGGGCGACGCATTCCCACGCAGTTAGGGCCTGTCCGGTGGATCTTCGATCGCGCGGATCAAGGCCCAGGAGGCGCCCCGCGTCGCGCCTCGGTTGGAGTTGGTACTAGAACGTGTGTAGAGTTGGTACCAGCGGGTGGTTGAGAATTGCATCAGACGATCTTATGGTCGGTGTCACCGGCAGATCGCCAGCAGCATGCGGAGGTCGGCATGGTTGATCAACGGATCTACCGTCCGCGTCTCGCCGACCGCAGGTTGCGCGAACTCGTGCAGGACTTTCCGGCCGTGCTCGTGAACGGACCGCGGGCGGCGGGAAAGACGACCACCGCTCGCCAGATATGCCGGGACATGGTCAGCCTGGATCGGCCGGCACATGCCGTCGCCTTTCGCGCGGATCCCGACGCGGCGTTGCGAAAGCTGGACGAACCAGCGCTCATCGACGAGTGGCAGGAAGTACCGCAGGTACTCGGCGCGGTGAAACGTGCGGTCGACGCCAACAGCAGGCCTGGTCGTTTCGTACTCACCGGGAGCGTCCGGGGTGACCTTGAACAGCAGATGTGGCCGGGTACGGGGCGTCTCGTGCGCATCCCGATGTACGGATTCACTGAACGTGAGGTATTGGGCGCTGTTGACCACACCCGCCCGGCCTTTCTTGACCGCATCGCGACGGGGGATCCGGAGGAGATCGCTCTTCCTTCCTCCGTCCCCGACCTGGCCGGATATATTGACCTTGCCCTGCGGGGCGGCTTTCCTGACCTCGTTTTTCGAGACTATGCGGAAGACAGCCGCCGAACCTGGCTTGAGGGTTATCTTGAACAGCTGCTGACTCGGGACGTGGCTACTTTCGAGCAGGCACCGCGCGAGCCGGAGAAACTACGCCGATATTTCGAGGCGATTGCGCTCAATACGGCCGGAATGCCGTCTGGAAAAAGTCTTTACGAAGCGGCCGGGGTCAACGCCAGAACGGCGGCATCCTACGACAGTCTGTTGACGAGCCTCTTTGTCCTCGAGCGGGTTCCGGCGTGGAGCACCAACCGGCTTTCCCGACTTGTTAAAACACCGAAAATCTACATCGTCGAGAGCGGTCTCGTCGGGAGCTCTATCGGTCTTTCGACGCGGACGGTCCTGTCTGATGGAGACCTTCTCGGTCGCATGATCGATAATTTCGTCCTCGCGCAGCTACGTCCGGAGGCTGCTCTTTCCGTGCGGCGCCACCGCTTCTATCACCTGCGAACCCAGGGTGGACGCCAGGAAGTGGACCTCCTCGTGGAGTTGGATGCCGGCAAGGTTCTCGGGATCGAGATCAAAGCCAGTTCGGCTCCCAGCCGTCACGACGCCGCGCACCTGTGCTGGTTGCGCGACGAACTCGGCGACCGGTTCGTGGCCGGCGCGGTCCTGCACACGGGTCCCGCGGTCTACCCCCTTGACTCGAAGATCCTTGCGGTGCCCATCTGCGCGATCTGGGGTTGACCGCAGGGAGCCTGGCAGGCCAAAGGGTGCGCGATCGTGGTTATTCTCGCGCGCCCGGAGGCCGCAAGCGCAGGGAGCCTGCGACCCGACCGTCGGCGACGTGCGGTGGGGGTACCCGCGGGTGCGGGCGCAGGGGTACGACAACATACGTGTCTGTGAACTCACGGTTTCTTGCGGACCTGCACATCCACTCCAAGTACTCCAGAGCATGCAGCCGGGACTGCGACCTGGAGCATCTGGCCTGGTGGGCGGCGCGTAAGGGCATCGCAGTGGTCGGCACCGGTGACTTCACCCACCCCGCCTGGTCACAGGAGATCGCCACCAAGCTCGTGCCGGCCGAGCCGGGCCTGTTCCGGCTTCGCCCCGACCTTGAGGCTGACGTCATGCGGACGCTGCCCGCGTTGTGCCGGACGGCAACCCGATTCATGCTGTCCACGGAGATTTCCACGATCTACAAGCGGGGGGACAAGACCCGCAAGGTTCACCATCTCCTCTACGCTCCGGACACCGACGCCGCCGGGCGGATCACCGCGAGTCTTGGGAAGATCGGTAATCTCGCCGCGGACGGGCGTCCCATCCTGGGGTTGGACTCCCGTGATCTGCTGGAGATCACCCTCGGTGCGGGGGAGGGCTGTTACCTGGTGCCGGCCCACGTGTGGACTCCCTGGTTCGCCGTCCTCGGGTCGAAATCCGGTTTCGACGCGATCGAGGACTGCTATCTCGACCTCGCGGACAACATCTTTGCGTTGGAAACGGGCCTGTCGGCGGATCCACCGATGTTCTGGCGTTTGTCCGGACTCGACCGGTTCCGTCTGGTCAGCAATTCCGACGCGCATTCCCCGCCCATGCTCGGCCGGGAGGCGACCGCGTTCACCTGCGACGTCGACTACTTTGCGATGCGTGCGGCGCTGCGCGACGGGGACGGCTTCGCCGGCACCATCGAGTTCTTTCCCGAAGAGGGCAAGTACCACCTTGACGGTCACCGCAAATGCGGGGTCCGATACGAGCCGAGCCAGACCCGGGAGGCCGACGGTCGCTGCCCCGAGTGCGGGCGCCCACTGACGGTCGGTGTGCTGCACCGGGTGGAGGCGCTCGCCGACCGAGACGAGGGACACCGCCCGTCGACCGCGGGAGAGGTGCGGTCACTGGTCGCCCTGCCCGAGGTCGTCGGCGAGATCCTTGGGGTCGGGCCGAAGAGCAAGGCGGTGGCCGCGCAGGTCACAACGCTCACCGCCCGGCTCGGCCCGGAGCTGGCAATCCTCGGCGAGGTCCCGCTCGACGCGATCGGTGCGGTCGGTTCGTCCGCACTGGTCGAGGCGATCCGACGGTTGCGGCGGGAGGAGGTGATCCGTGACGCCGGCTATGACGGCGAGTACGGGGTCATCCGGCTGTTCGACCCGTTGGAGCTCACCTCGAATGTGGGCACGCTGTTCGACCTGGCTCCCGCAGCGGGCGCCACCGGGGCGGGCAGGTCCGCGCCGGGCCAAGCCGCCGTGCGTTCAGCCGCCGGGGGTTCAGCCGCCGGGGGTTCATCAGCCGGGGGTTCATCAGCCGCCGGCACCCGGATCGGACGGGGAGGCGCCCGCCGTGGGCGCAGCGCGCTGGCGCCCTCGGTTGTACCGGCTGCAGACACGGCGGCAGACACGGCTGCGGCTGCGGCGGTTTGCGGCCCGCCCGACACGGGCGCGGTGACGACCAGTCCGACCAGTCCGACCAGCCCGACCAGCCCGACCAGCCCGATTGGCACGTCGATTCTGGCCGGACTCGACGCCGAACAGCGCGTGGCGGCGGCGGTCACCCAGGGGCCACTGCTGATCATTGCCGGACCCGGTACCGGCAAGACCCGGACGTTGGTCCATTCGGTCGCGCACCGGGTCCGGGAGCAGGGGGTGCCGGCCGAACAATGCCTGGCCGTGACCTTCACCCGGCGGGCCGCGACCGAGCTGCGGGAGCGGCTCGACGCCCTCGTCGGCGCGGCGGCGCCCCGCATCCTCGCTACGACCTTCCACGGTCTGGGCCTGCGGATCGTCCGGGAGTGCCAGGACCTGTTCGGCCTCGGCGCGCACGTCCGGGTGGCGGACGAAGCGACCCGCGCAGACATCCTGCGGGACGCGCTGGCCGGGACGGTCACCGGTGCGCGCAACCTGGAACGGGTCCGGCGCGAGCTGGCCGACTTCCGACGGGCACACGCGCTCGCCGGTGCGACGGCCGGGCATGAACTGGCCGGTCATGAGCTGGCCGGTCTGGCCCAGCGGTACGACGAGGCCCTGCGCGCACGTGGTCTGGTGGACCTCGACGACCTCCTCGCGCTGCCGGTGATCGCCATGCGGGAACATCCGGACCTGGCCGAGTCCTTCCGGGCGCGGTGGCGCCACGTCTGGGTCGACGAGTACCAGGATGTCGACGAGCTGCAGTACGTCCTGCTGACGATGTTGACAGGACGCCGTGCCGGTGCGAGCACGGCTGAGGGGTCGGTTGACGGGGCTGTTGAGGGGGCTGCTGACGGGCCGGTTGATGGAGCGGTTGACGCGAACCTGTGTGCGATCGGCGACCCGGACCAGGCCATTTACTCCTTCCGTGGCGCCGATGTGGGCTTCTTCCTGCGTTTTCGGGACGACTTCCCCGACGCCCAGGTGGTATCGCTCACCCGCAACTACCGTTCCACGGCGGCCATCGTAGGCGCCGCCGTCCGCCTGATCGAACCGGCGACGCTCGTCCCCGGCCGAACGCTCACAGCGGTCGGGCAGCACCCGCAGAGCCCCCGACCGCTGCTGCACCGGGCCGCGAGCGAGGCCGAGGAGGCCGCGGTCGTGGTGAGCACCATCGAACAGGCGCTGGGAGGCACGTCCTTCCACGCCCTCGACCTCGGTGTGGACGCGACCGGCGAGGCCAGGTTGTCCTTCGCCGACATCGCGGTGCTCTACCGCACGGCTCGCCAGGCCCGGCCGGTGATGGACGCGCTGGACCGGCATGGTTTTCCCTTCCAGCAACGTTCTCATAACCGGTTTGCCGACGCCCCGGGTGTCGGGCGCCTGCTGGCGCTCCTCGATGAGCACACCGGTGACGTCTCGCAGCGGCGATCCGTCCTCGCACGGTTGCGGACCGCAGCTCAGTCGATGATCGATGATGAGGTTGAGATCCGCTATGCGCTCGACATCCTGACCCCTCTTGCCACCGAGTGCGGGGAGGATCTGGAGCGGTTCCGGTCCGAGATCGCACTCGGCGCGGAGGTTGACACTCTTGATCCGCGCGCGGACCGGATATCGCTGCTGACGTTGCACGCGTCCAAAGGCCTGGAATTCGGCCTTGTGATCATTATCGGATGCGAGGATGGTCTACTGCCCTTGCGCTGGGCAGGTGCCTCATTGCCAACGGTCACCGATGCGCGGGATCCCGATGCACAGGATCCCGGTGCCGGGGACGACGACGGGGACAGTGAGGAGCGCCGACTGCTGTTCGTCGGCATGACCCGGGCGCGGGGGCAGCTCGTGCTCACGCATCCGGCCCACCGTCGCCGGGGCGGGGCGGTCGTGCCGACACGGCCGTCACCGTTTCTCGACGTCCTCGGTGAGCCACTGCTCCAGCGTCGTTCGGGTCCGGTGGGTACCCGCCCGCGCCGGGTGAGCCAGGGCCACCAGCTACGGCTGGTTTAGCGCGACCGGCAATAGGGACGCGGCGTCGCGGGCCAAAGGCGATTCGGTCACATTCCACGATTCCGTCACATTCCGCGATCTTTGCGGTAGCCGTCAGTACTATTAGTCCGATTTACCGAGAGTCCTTATCAGGGAAAAGCCTGATAACCGGCCGAATAAGACTACTGATGGCAGTGGGCGGTGTGGTGGCACCACCGCCCGCATTGACGTATGCCCATGACGGGCGGATCGGGGCACTGTGCGGGTCCGCGAACAGGATTGCCGTGAACGTGATGCTCGCGGACGGGTCGGAATGGTCGCCGCTGTGGTGGCGTTCGTCGTGTTGGTGACAGCCCAGACAACGAGCCCACCGGCCAGCGCCGAGCCGGCAACGGCCCAGCCCGGCTCGGTCGCCGGTTGGGCTCCCAAGACACCCCCGCTGACCACTGCGTGGACGAACAAGGTGTCGGCGGGCAATCCGTTGCCCGAGTATCCGCGGCCAGCGCTCACCCGTGCCCGCTGGCAGAACCTCAACGGAGTGTGGCAGTTCGCCGCCGATGCCGGCCCCGATGCGGCGGGCGAAGCACCGCCGGTGGGTCGGGATCTGGCCGAGCGGATCCTGGTGCCGTATCCGGTGGAGTCCGCGCTGTCGGGAATCAAACGGCCCGTCGGTCGGATGTGGTACCGCCGTACCTTCACCGTTCCAGATGTCTGGCAGGTTGGTCGGGGAGTGCGTCTTCTGCTCCATTTTCAGGCCGTGGACTACGAGGCGACCGTGTATGTGAACGGTCGGCTGACCGCGACCCACAAGGGTGGATTCGACGCTTTCGGTATCGACGTCACGGACGCGCTGACCGGATCCGGGCCGCAGGAGGTGGTGGTCGGTGTGCATGACCAGACCGACGCGGCCAACCAGGCTGTCGGCAAGCAGCGCCCTGATCCCGGCGGAATCTTCTACACGTCGTCGTCCGGCATCTGGCAGACGGTGTGGATGGAGCCGGTGGCCCCCGCGCACGTCGACCGGCTCGACGCCACCCCGGATCTGCCCGGGAACGACCTGCGGTTGACCGTTGTGGCCACCGGGGCCACCGGCTACACGGCCGAGGCGATCGCATACGCCGGCGAGCAGGAGATCGGCCGAGTCACCGGCGCGCCCGGCAGCGAACTGCGGCTGCCCGTCCCCAGTCCGCACCTGTGGACCCCCGATGATCCGTACCTTTACACCCTCAAGGTACGTCTGAGCGAGCCGGGTAACAGTGCCGGAGGTGCCAGTTCCGGAACACATGGTGCCGGAAGTGATGGCGATGGCGGTAATGTCGCAGGTAACGATCCAGTCGGCACCGGGGCCGCTGGCGGTGATGCCGTTGGAAACAATGTCGTCGACGAGGTCGGCTCGTACTTCGGAATGCGTTCGATATCCCTGGGCGGCGGTCGCGACGGCAGGACCCGGATGCTGCTGAACGGTCGGTTCGTGATGCAGGTCGGCACTCTCGACCAGGGATTCTGGCCGGATGGCCTTTATACTGCTCCCACCGACGAGGCGCTGCGCTCCGACCTCGAGGCGCACAAGCAGCTCGGCTTCAACATGGTCCGCAAGCATGCCAAGGTTGAATCCGACCGTTGGTACTACTGGGCCGACAAACTCGGTCTGCTGGTCTGGCAGGACATGCCCGCGATGTTCGGCGGACACGCCCCGCCCGATGGCGCCAGATATCAGTTCGAGTCCGAACTGCGTGCGCTGGTCGACGCCCACCGCGGGCATCCGTCGATCGTCATGTGGGTGCCGTTCAACGAGGGCTGGGGTGAGTACGAACCGAAACGCGTCGCCGACCTGGTCAGGTCCTGGGACTCCAGCCGGCTGGTCGACGCGGACAGCGGCGTGAACTGCTGCGCGTCCATCCCGGACAGTGGCGAAGGTGACGTATACGACAACCACACCTACGTCGGCCCGGGCGGGCCTGTCCAGCAGGGAAACAGGGCGAGCGTGGACGGCGAGTTCGGTGGGCTCGGGCTGAAGGTCGACGGCCATCTGTACGACCCGGCAAAGGCCTTTGCCAATGAACTCGAGCCCGACGCGGCCGCTGTGACCCGACGCTACGTGGAGCTGTCCGACAGACTCCTGGCGATGGAGAAGCGGTGTGGCCTGTCCGGCTCTGTGTATACGCAGATCAGTGATGTGGAGAACGAAATCAACGGGCTTTACACCTATGACCGCGCGGTGCTCAAAGCCGATGCGGCATCGGTACGCAAGGCCAACCGGTCACTGATCGACGCGTCGGTTTCGGTGGAGGACGAGCTGATCAGCTATCCGCCGGGCACGGCCGGGCTCGACGGTGTGAGCTTCTACCGGTTCGACGAGGGCAACGGCACGGTTACCAGGGACGCGCTGGGTGGCCATGAGGCGACCCTGGTAGGCGGTCCGGCGTGGACGGGTGGGCATGCCGGGTCGGCGCCGGCATTCAACGGTTCGAACCAGTTCGTCGACACCGGTACCTCGATCGTCGATACGACCGGCAACTACAGTGTGTCCGCCTGGGTGAAGATTGACCGGCTCGGCTCGTTCGCTACGGCGGTCAGCCAGGATGGTGACCCGAACAGCGCGTTCTATCTGCAGTATTCCGCGCTCGACAACCGGTTCGCCTTCAGCGACGCGGGAGTCCGAGCTCTTGGCCCCACGCCCGTGGTCGGCCAGTGGTACCACCTCACGGGCGTGCGGGACGCGGCGGGCGGAACCATGACGCTCTACGTCGACGGAGCGAAGGCGGGGGTCGCCTCGGTCTGCCTGGGGGAGAAAGCCGCCGGTCACACGGTCATCGGCAGGGCAACCTACAACGGCCGGCCGGTCGACTTCTGGCCGGGAACCGTCGATGAGGTGCACATCTTCGACCGTGCCCTTTCCGCGGCCGAGGTCGGAGCGCTGTACAGCGCAGGCAGCGCAGCGCCGTCTCAAGCAGTCCAGCGCTGATCGTCAACGCTTACGGAAGACCATCGCCAGGTTCCAGGTGAGAACTTCCCGTACGCCGGGAATTCGAAGGATCGGCTTTGCCCAGGTCGGCAGGTATCGCGGCATGGCCTCGATGACCTGGACGTCGGACCGGCCGTTCGCCCAGGCCAGGGCGTCCGCGACCGATACCGGGAACAGGCTGGTGCCGTAGCGGTTCTTGGGTGCGACACCGGTGCGGCGCTCGTACCGCAGCGCCGCCCGGTGGCCACCCAGGTAGTGCCATGGTGAGGTCTCGTGTCCGCCCCACGGCGACAGCCAGTTGGTGAAGCTCAGGAAGATCACGCCGCCGGGACGGGTCACCCGCACCATTTCCGCACACATCCGCCATGGGTCGGGGACGTGTTCAAGGACGTTCGAGGAATAGCAGATGTCCACCGAGGCGGTGGCGAACGGCATGTCCAGCGCGCTGCCCAGGACCCGCCCCGGCTCGACGATGCCCCCCGCGCTCAGCTCCGAAATATCCGGTTCGACCCAGAAGTACCGGGCACCCGCCCGCTGGAAGGCGGCGCGGAAATAGCCGGGGCCGCCGCCGACGTCCAGCACCACGGAGCCGGCCAGCGACGTGAACCGGCTGAGCTGGTGCACCGAGTCCGCGGCGAGCAGCGAGTAGAAGCCCGCGGGGTCGACCTGCTCGCGGCGGCAGGCCTGGAACAGTTTGATCGATCGGCCGATCGAGGTGCCGGCCACAGGCGCAGGTGGGGCAGCTGGCAGCTGCGGTACGGGCGGTACCCGTACCGGGCGCGAGCCTTGCGACGGTGTCCCGTCGAGTGCGGTGGGAGTATCGGGGGAGGAGGAAGATCCCCGTGAGGGGGACACCGTCTCGGCCATGCCGGGCACAATAACATCCGATGGCGTGGCCAGAACGTAACTTTACGTCCCGGGCTCGACCCGTACACCCGAGACCTGACGGCGCCACGCACAGGTGACACACAACGATGCCCGACGACACGCCCCGGAGTCATGATGATCGAGCTGGTCGCCGGTGCCAACCGGTCGTTGCCTGGTGGTGTCCTGTCGGTACGGGTGCCCGGCCCCTTCGACCTTTCGGTCCTCATCACGGGTGCCGATGGGAAAGTCACAACCGACCAGGACTTCGTCTTCTACAACCAGCCGTCCGCGCCCGGTGCACGGTGCAACGGTGACACCGTGGACATCGACCCGGGCCGGCTGCGGCCGGGGGCGAACCGGGTGGTCGTTGTCGTCAGCCCCGCCGACACCGCGCTGGCGCTCGGGCAGCTGCCACCACCGGTGCTGGACATCCGTGGCCGCGACGGGGCTCCGCTCGTGCGCTTCACCCCGCCTGCGCCACGCACCGAGACCGTGCTCCTACTTGCCGAGATCTACCGGCGTGGCAGCGAGTGGAAGGTCCGCGCGCTTGGGCAGGGCTATGCCGACGGCCTGGCCGGGCTCGCTCGCGACTTCGGTGTGGACGTGGCTGACGACGGCGCAGCGCCGATGCCGGTGCCGGGTCAGCGCCTCGGGGGACCGGCGGGACCGGCGGGACCGGCCGAGGCTGTGTCCGCCATGGTGGTCCCGGCCATGGTCACAGAGGTGGTCGCGTTGGTGAACGCCGAACGGGCCAGGGTCGGCGCCGGGCCGTTGACCCTCGAACCACGCCTGACCCTGGCCGCGCAACGGCACAGCGAGGACATGGCGGCGAACAGCTACATGGACCACGTCAGCCTGGACGGGCGGACGATGTCCGACCGCGGTACCGCCGCCGGCTACCGTTACCGCGCGTTGGGTGAGAACGTCGCCGCGGGCCAGCAGAGCCCGGCCGAGGTGATGGACGGCTGGATGCACAGCCCCGGCCACCGCACGAACATCCTCAACGGGGAGTTCACCCAGATCGGTGTCGGCTTTGCCCGTGGTGGCAGCTACGGCATCTACTGGACGCAGGTCTTCGGCACCCCCGCCGACTGGTGACTCCCTGCAATGACGATGGTTCCACAGCGGCGATGTGGTACTGCCTCGCGCAACACAGGGAACCCGAGTCGTGCCCTCGGGGAGGCTCGTACAGCATCCAAGCAAACCTCAGCGGAGGCCAGCCTTGTCGTATCGGCTCGTCTGCCTGCGCGTATCACCCCGAGTAGCGATGATGGAAGGCCATGATGGTGGCCGGCGTGCTCTCGGGCGCGGGGTATCGGCGTACGCCGAAGCCGATAGTCCTGCCGTCGGTGTGCGGCGTCTGCCGCTGGTCAGTGACTGACTCGTAGTTCGGCGGCGCTGACCGGTAGGCCGCCTCGTTCGAGGCGATCGAGGACGTCGTCGACGCTGCCCGGAGGGTTGCGCCACGAATCCGCGATCTGTTGGACGGCGGCATACACCACGGAGCGGTCGAGGCTGATCTGATCTCGGACGAACTCGTCCGGTGACTTCACCGCGATTCCCCAGGGCTGTATATCGGCGGCTGGGAAGTCGCGTATGTTCGCTGTGACGATCACTTGTGCGCCGGCCCGGATCGTCGCGGCCAGGACGTGCCGGTCGTCCGGATCGGGGAGCTTGAGTGAGTCGATCAGCGTTTCGTAGTCGCTGATCTTCCAGTCGCGGACGGCCATGCTCATGAGCGTGCGGGTGCGGTCGAGTCTGGCCGGGTCGAGGCCGGGGCGGTTGCGTCGGAGCGCGGTGAACATCTCGTCCAGGATTTGTTCGGTCCATCGCGCATGGACCAGCCCGGCCTGCGCCACGCGGATCAGTAGATCGCGTAGCGTGCTCGGGTACAGCACGCTCGCGTCGTAGACGACGACGAACGGCGTCGGAGTCAACTCAGGCCCATGTCCTGGGCCAGGGTGGTCAGTTCGTCGGCGGCGGCGCGGCGCCGGGCGTCGTCGCGGTGCTTGTACTCCAGCAGCGATCCGGCCGGGACCCGGCGGTGTGTTCCGACCTTGCGGTAGGCGATCTCGCCGGCGTCGAGCAGCCCGATCAGGTAGGGCCGAGACACGTTCAGCAGGTCGGCGGCCTGCTGGGTGGTCAGCTCGGCGTGCGCGGGCACGACCGAGACGCCATGGCCGCCCGCCATGTGGGCCAGAACGCGGGACAGCAGTTCCACCGCGGCCCTGGGCAGGACCAGCTGACCGTCGTCATCAAGCCGGACGGTGGCCAGGCCGTCCGGGTGTGTCCGGAGGTATGCCTGGACTCGCTCCAGTGCCTCGGCGGCAGCGGCGGCCGACTCGGCGTCGGGGACGACCGGACCGAAGACGGCGTTCATCCCATCCTCCTCTCCAAACGCAGTAAGTGAAACAATCGTAGCAGTCGAAGTGCGGCGGGGTCGTCGCATCGGGTCAGGTCGTGGTGAGATGGCCGAGCCATGCTCCGAAGGTGAGCGAGAACGGCGGCCGGGCGTCCACTTTGGCCGCGAGCGCCCGCCGGCGGGTCAGATCGCCGCCGCAGGTCTCGATGATGATCTCTGCGATCTGGTCGGCGCGTCCGGTGCAGTTCAGGACGTGCCGGGCGGGCAGGGCCTGCAGGATCCCGGGTGTGGTGTGGGCCGTAGTGAACGAGCAGGTCAGCAGGTCAGCAGGTCGGACTGGCGGTTCGAGCCCTAGTTGGCTCCCGAGCATCCGACTACGCAGGGTCGCGGACGGTGGGTGATGCCTCGCGGTCACCATCGTCCCCCCGGAGTGAGTACGAGCGACCTTGCCGCGCGGCCCGTTACCGGCGGATCGCCGCCCGCCGCGGCAAGAAACGGGCACTGGTCGCTGTCGGCCACTCCGTTCTCACCTCCGTCTGGCACATGCTCACCACCGACCTGCCCTAACAGGACCTCGGCCCCGGCCACTTCGTCAACCGCCTCGACGACCGGGGCAAAGCCCGCACCGCCCGCCGACTCGTCGACCAGCTCGGCCAACTCGGCTACCACGTCACCCTCCAGCCCACCTCCGTCCCGACACCTCGGTGACGAAACGGGAGCGACTCACTGGGTTTTCGGGTCAGGCGCCGGCGATCAGAATCGCTGCCAGGGCCAACGGCGTCCGGGCTGCGAGGACCAGGAGTTCGCCGTGTATCCGCCTATAGCCCGACCCGCTGTTCTCCGGGGCCAGCCGCAGCACCAGAATACGGATCGAGGCCACAGTACGGGCCGTCCGCGCCGCTCGGGGCACGACGCGGTGGGGCGACGCCGGGAGATCAGGGCGCGGTGCCAGCGCAGAACGGTCCCTGGGCGCCCCAGCGCAGCCGAATTCCGGCGCCACCAGCGCCAAGTCCAGGTCCACCGTAGGCCCACAACGCCGTCACACGGCTACCGGCATCCCGCAAGTGAGCCAGGCGATCAACCCAGTTTTGACTACTCCACGTGAGTATTTGGCTAGCGCCGGCTGGCAGGATGCGCAGGGCGACACTGCGGCAAGAGTCCGCCGGTCACCCCGAAACTGCGGACACCCGCATGGCACAGGCGTGATCACTCTTGTCGTTGAGGAACACCTGCGTGCGTCCCTTCGGGTCCAAGATCACCGGGCCGTCGCCGTCGCCTTGCCGGACGGTATGGGTATCCAGCTCCTCGCCGTTTGTGACGTCGTGCAGTGTGGGGGAACAGTCCCCGGTGCCGTTGAAGTCCACGACCTGCACGGCCACCCGGGCCGGGGCGGCGAAGGCGGCGGTGTCGCCCTCGTTCGCCGGCTGGGTGAAGGGCAGCGCGACCGTACCTGTGCCCGCGATGGCGGTGACCAGGCAACGGGGGTCGTTCATTTCCCACTGGAAATTGCCACTGGCCGAAATCTGGAAGGTCCACGTCCCGTACAGGTCCGTCACGTTTCCGATTTCCTTGCCGTTGGCGTCGACATCGCGCAGTGTTACCGCACAGCCGTGACCGGCGTTCTCGACCGTGTTGCGGATGACGATCCGCCACGGTGCGTCCGCCCGGTATGAGGATGTCCGCGCGGTCGGTGCCGGGTTCGGCGTCGTGGTCTGCGCGGTCGACGGTGTCGCGGACGCTGGTGCCGTGCTGCTCACATCCTGACCGCCGCCGTCCCCTCCGCCAGCGAGGGATCCGGCCACGATCGCCGTTGCCGTGAGGACCAGCGCCCCCGCCGTCGCATACGGCCACCAGCGCCGCCTTGCCACCGGCATCGGGGTCGGCGCCGGGGTCGGCGATCGGGGCCAGGCCGGCGGCGGGGTCGATCCGCCGGCAACCATAAGGTCAAGCGGCATCACCCGGGTGACGTCGGTCGTCGGCCCGGTGTGGGGAGCCGTCAACGCCACGGCACCGCCGACGAGGTCGGCGAGCTCCTCTCGCAACGCATCGGCGGTCGGTCGCGATGCCGGCTCGCGGGCCAGCGCGCGGCGGACAAGGGCTTGCAGCGGGGCCGCGACCTGGTGATAGTCGACGTCGGGCTCGGCGAACCGGACGCGGTCCAGGACCACCTCGGCCCGGCCGCCGCCGAACGGCGGCCGTCCGGAGGCGGCGAAGCAGACCAGTGCGCCCCAGCCGAACACGTCCGTGGAGGCGGTGGCCTCGCCGCCAGCCGCCTGCTCGGGGGAGAACCAGGCGGGGGTACCGATGAACTGGCCGGTCGCGGTCAACGGACGAGCGTCGGCCGCCGCCGCGATCCCGAAGTCGATGACCCGGGGGCCATCGGCCGTCCACAACACGTTGGACGGCTTGAGGTCGCGGTGCACCAGCCCGACGGCATGAATGGCCGCGAGCGCCTCGGCGAGCCCCGCGGCCAGGGTCTGCTGGGCAGCATCGGGCAGCGGACCGTGGGTACGCACCCATCGTTCCAGGTCCGTGCCGTCGACGAACTCGGTGGCCAGCCACGGCCGGTCGGTATCCAGCTCGAAATCGACCAGTCGGGCCGTGCGGGCGCTCTCGACCCGGAAGCATGCCTGGATCTCGCGCTGGAACCGCACCCGGTAGTCGGGGTCGTCGACCAGCTCGGCGCGGATCATTTTGAGCGCGACCCGGCCCCGCGGTCCTTCGGCCAGGTAGACGACTCCCATTCCGCCACTGCCCAGCCGGCCGACGAGCCGGTGGCGTCCCAGCATCGGGGGATCCGTGGACCGCAACGGCCGCAACGGAACGCGGTGCCCGCCCGGCATCACGATCACTTCTGGTTCCCCCGTCGCCACGCCGGCGCCGTCGCCATCACCAGACATCGGTCACCTGGCATCCGGTCCGGCCTCGGCGGAACGAGGGGCACCGTGACGACACGGGTTGTGTCGCCGTCACCCGGAGAGCCTGGACAGCTAGAAGCGCCTGGAGTGAAGGGCCGGCGGCCGGCGGCCGGGCCCGAGGAAGCTCGGACGGGTTCATGGGATGCACACGTCTCCGATGGGGCTCGCCGTGGTGCGAGTCGCGACAAAGGAAGATAGCAGGGCGAGCGCCGCGTTAGCGTCGTCCGCCTCGACGTCCCACCAGGGGACTATCCGGCCGCCCGTGCTGTGCAGGAGGACGTCCTCGACCGGGCGCGGCGAGTCCTGGTCGAGGACCATCTGCACACGATCCATTACAAACGAGTACTAGATGCTCTTGATAGGACATAGCCGCAGGCCACGCCTTTACCAGTCGCGGCTGGCGCGGCACACACCTGTGCAATAAGGCCCTTGTGCGATGAGTCGAGCAACAGCACCCACGCCGGAGCCGTCTGCCCGGGACCGCCGAAGTAGGTCGCGGTTCGACGAATCGGCTGGCCGTCGATGTGCTTGCTGGGGCTACCCCCGTAGGGCACGAACCTACGCCTGCTCGTAGTCACCAAAACCGCTGGTAGCGACCTGTGCGGTCCGTTGCGGGCCGGGAGCGGCCAGAATCGGCCGCGATATCGCTCACCAGGTTTGACCAGGACAAATAACCAGATAAAGATCTTTTATGCGTGCCCTCGGGGTGGCTCGTTCAGCATCCACGCAAACCGCCGCGAAGGCCAGCCTTGTCGTATCGGCCCGTCTACCTGTGCGTATCACCCCGAGCAACGGCACTGGCGGTGCCCGTGACAAGCCGGCTAGACGGATGTGATCCCCCTGGTCAGAGCTCTGGCGTCCTTCATCAGAAGGAATGGGTGAAGCGGGTGGGTCGGGGAGGGCTCGAACCCGAAGTGCAGGTAGAACTGCCGGGCCTGGTCGTGCAGGGCATGGACGAGCAGCGCCCGCACACCGACGATCTCCGCCGCGGTGACGGTGCGGGTGATCGCGTCCCGGAGCAGATGGGCGCCCAAGCCCCGGCCTTGTTCCTTGGCGTCGACGGCGAGGCGTCCGAGCAGGATGACCGGGACCGGGTCGGGCATGCCCTGCCCGACGCGCCGACTGGTATCCAGCCGTTGGACGGCACCGGTGGCCAGGGCGTAGTAGCCGACGACGCGTTCGTCCCGGGTAGTGACGAAGCAGCGGGATGCCCCCGCGGTCTGGTTGCCCAGCGCGCGTCGGCGCAGCCAGTCGTCGAGCGAGGGTTCGCCGCTGTCCAAGGCCGACAGGTCGTCGGAGGCGATGATTGGCCGGGGGGCCGAGTAGCCGCTCACTCAAAGAGCGATTCTTCGGCGAACAGGCGCTCCAGCCGCGGCTTGCGGGTCACCGGACGATCGAGGACGGCGAGGAACTCCGCCCACGCCTCGTTCCCCAGGGTGAACATGCGCTGGTCGGCCAGGACGTCCCTGGCCTTGGCCACGGCCGCGTTCACGGTGAACTCGGTGACGCTGGAGCCCTCGACCGCGGCGGCGGCGCGGATCAACGCGTCCTGCTCTTCGGGCAGGCGGACGGCGATACGGGAACTCTTGACCATCGTCATGCCCCGAGTGTGCGCCTAGTAGGCGTACAGGTCAAGGAGGGGTGGCTTGACCTCACCGTGATTCCCCATGGCTGCATATCGGCGCGGACGGCTGGTGTTCTCCAGCGTGGTGACGCTGGCGCTGAATGTAGCTGAGCCGGTGATCGCGGGGGACTACGGGAAGGCCGCGTTCGACGCGGTCGGCCCGGCGCTTCTTATCGGCTGGTCGGAGGTGGGCCCGGGGCTGTTGCGCGCGATGCGCCACCCCACCACCTTCCACCCTGTAGCGCAGGACGCGACCATCTCTGAGTCCGCGTCCCGGCCGGAAACTGGTGGGGCAGTGTTGCCCACCGCCGTGTCTGCGCCGTCCGGAGGTGAGAGCCCTCGGGCCGAGGTGGTGGCGGTTCCTGCGCAGCGCGCTCCCGACCGGCCGAGCACCGTGGTGCTCGACGGCTCATTGTTGGAGCGGGCGCGGCGTGAGGATGCCCGCTACTGGGAGGAGCACCGTCGTCCGATCTCCTCGGACGAGCTGCGCAAGCGGCTGAAGGTCGGCTCGAAGCGGGCGCGGGCTCTGGCCACGCAGCTACGCACCGAGGCCCACCGGGTGTTGGAAGAACATGCCCCCACCGCCGACCTCCCTGAGGTCGGTACGGCTGGGCCCGCGTCGGATGCCGACGCATGCATGATCAGCCCCTTTGGGAGACCCCTCGACGTGATCACGAATCCTCCGCAGCAGACCTACCTCGGCCGCCGTACCTACGCCCGACCCGCCGCCCGCGTCGTGTCCAGCGGTGAGCACCAGCTCTGGCTGGTCCGCCACCTCACCCCCCGGGACCGGTGGATCACCCGGATGATCCACGAGCATCGGGTGCTGACGACCCACCAGATCGTCGAACTCGGCTGGATCACCCGCCGGTCGGCCAACCTACGCCTGCTGGAGCTCTACCGCTGGCGGGTCCTCGACAGGTTCCAGCCGCTCGCGGTCAGTGGCCTGTCGCCCATGCACTACGTCCTCGACGTCGCCGGCGCCGCCGTCCTCGCGCACGAGGACGGCCTGGACCCGAAGAAGATCGGCTACCAGCATGACCGGGCCATGGGCATCGCCCACTCGTTGCACCTCGCACCTCGCACCTCGCACCTCGCACCTCGGGTCGCGGTCAACGGCATGTTCACCCGGCTGGTCCACCACGCCCGCCAGCCCGAAGGCACGGGCCGGCTCACGGCCTGGTGGTCGGAGGAACGCTGCGCCCGGTCGTTCGGGGACATCATGCGGCCCGACGCGTACGGCCGGTGGGCGCAGGGCCGCGCCGAGGTCGAATGGTTCCTCGAACTGGACTTCGGCACCGAAGCGCTCCGCCGCCTTACCTTCAAGATCGACGCCTACGACCGGCTCGCCAAGACGACCAACATCCACACGCCGGTTCTGATCTGGACCACCACCCTGCGCCGCGAAGCCCGCCTCCGTGAGGTCCTCGCGGAGGCGCTGCGGAACCTTGATGACCCGGCGCGGGTACCGGTCGCGACGACGGCCGCGGATCTCGCCGAACCCGACCAGCATTCGGACGCCACCCTGACCCGCTGGTTTCCCCTCACCCGGGCCGTCACCGGTCGCCTCAGCCTGGGCCAGCTGGCCAGCCTCTGGCCTCCCACCGCCAAGCCCCTGACCGACAGCTCCGCAGCCGACAGCGACGTCGGGCGTCCGACACGGCTCCACCCGCCCCAGCCCATGTCTCCCGCCGGCGGCGACTTCCAGCAGCACGCGGCCTGACTCTGGGCGACTTCCGCCAGTGGTCCTGCCACCCGGGCACAGGGCCTGGGTGGCAGGACCACCCGAGCCGGGCCCCGAACTTGCCAGGCCTTCGATAGGCACTGCCGAGGGCGCGCCGGGGAGTGTCACAAGATCAGCGACAGATCCGATCGAGAGGGGTCGTTGACCCAGCGGGCCGCGGTTGCCTGGGCTGACTCGCGGGGCTGGTTTCGTCGTCGCGGTCCGGGGTGGGCGGATCCTTCGGGTGTAGTCGGCCAGGACGGCTCGGGGGTCATTGGCTGGCTGACTGTGGCGGCTGTTGGCGTAGTTGTTGGTTGATTTTTTGGGCTTCGGTGAGTTGGTCTTCGAGGATGACGATGCGGCAGGCGGCTTCGATCGGGGTGCCTTGGTCGACGAGTTCGCGGACGCGGGCGGCGATGCGGAGCTGGTAGCGGGAGTAGCGGCGGTGGCCGCCGTCCGAGCGCAGTGGGGTGATGAGGCGGGCTTCGCCGAGGGCCCGTAGGAAGGCGGGGGTGGTGTCGAGCATGGCGGCTGCGCGGCCCATGGTGTAGGCGGGGTAGTCGTCGTCGTCGAGGCTGTCGGCCGGTGTGCGGGTGGTTCCAGGAGTCATTGCACCTCTCGGGAGACGTGGAGGGGCCCTGGCGCCAGATGGCACCAGGGCCCCGAGGGTTTTCAACACCATCTACCGGCCAGGTGAGCCGGATTCCTCAGTTCGCGCCGCGCCCTGAGAGGGCGGGTGCTGCGGAGATCGCATATGCGTGACCGGGGACCACCTTCCAATCCGGGGCCTGCGGAGACCGGACGAGCTAGACCATCGTCCGGGCGATCCTGATGGCGCCTACTCCTCTCCTCAGTGACAGGCGGGGGTACTGCTGAACTCCTGCGGTGGTGCTCGGCGGCCTACCCTGACCGCCGTCCCGCTCGCGACAGTTCCTGTCTGCCGCGACCATGGACTCTCTTGGCTACGGGAGTGAATCTACCCGGCGGAGGGCCCGATGTCTACTACAGCGGCCACAGATTTTTTAGCTCCGAACAGACAGGTGTGCCGCCGCGGCCAGGCACGTCCGGGAGTCGGTATCGCGCCCAGGCGGACAGCGGTAAGAACCCTGCCGGGAGGTCGGTGGGCCAACGTCCGTAGGAGAACGCACGCCAGGCCCCGTTCGCCGCCGCGGGACCCGGGCCGACACCGACGAGGGACGGTATGGCGTGGATCTACTGGCTCGGATCAGGTCTGGGAAGCAGCGCGGGTGACGACTGCGGACGCCGCCCTTCCCACGACCCTGCTGCGCCGTGAGTACGCGAGCGGGGATCTTGGCGCGGGCGCGGCCGGCGGCGAGTAGCTGGGGATCGCGTTCGCCAGCGACGAGGGCTTCGAGGATCTTCCGGCCGGTGACGCCGACGAGGTGGGTGAGGACCGCGGCGAGTTTCATGCCGGTGTCCACCTGGCTGAACGCCGGGATACCACCAACTGACGTGGCCGAGTGGGCCGGTCACTCCGTGGACATCCTGCTGAGGATCTACGTGAAGTGCCTCGACAGGGGAGGGGCCGCGATGCGGGCACGCGTCGAAGAAGCTCTTGGACTGGGCCGGTCTGCCGCCGGATAGTTGGGCGCCCATTTGGCAGAGAGGGCCGTAGCGTCCCGGTGCCGGCCGTACAGCACCGGAACTCCGGAGGGAGGGAAGCGGAATGGGTTTGTCCTGGTCGCAGACCGTTTCAGCTGGTCCCACGAACGTGCCCCCGGCAGGATTCGAACCTGCGCACCCGCCTCCGGAGGGCGGTGCTCTATCCCCTGAGCTACGGGGGCTTCAGGGCAAGCAGTCATACCGTACCAGGACCGTGGCGGTGGTCAGGCAGCCGGCTCGCCGTAAGCTCCCGATGTGTACCGCGACCCCCCACGCGTTCTCGTCGTCGACGACGACGCGGTGATCCGTCAGCTCGTGGTGGTCAACCTGGAGTTGGAGGGCTTCGAGGTGCACACTGCGATCGACGGGTTGGACTGCCTCGAGCGGGTGCGGGACGTCGCCCCGCATGTGATCACATTGGACGTCATGATGCCCCACCTCGACGGCTGGGACGTGGTCGCCCGCCTTCGCGACGACCCGGAGACCGCGGATATCCGGGTGATCCTGTTGTCGGCCCGCGCGCAGGCCGCCGATCTCAGGCGCGGGGACCGTCTCGGCGTCGACTACTACCTCACCAAGCCGTTCGACCCGGACGAGTTGATCGGGGTAGTGCGTCGCCTGGCCGGTCATGGCCAGACCGTCTGAGATGTCAGCCGTTGTGCCACCGGCCGTCCGTTGTCGACACTGCGGTGATCGGTGGCGACGGTTCGCTCGCCCCACACCGATAGCATCGCGTCATGACCCCCGACGACCTCGCGGAAACCGTGCGGGGCATCGTCGGGCAGCTGATCGCGGACGGTGAGCTTGACGTGGTGATTCCCGCGACGGTGACGGTCGAGCGGCCCAGATCTTTCGATCATGGTGACTATGCCACGCCGATCGCGCTGCGCCTTGCCCGCTCGGCGCGGCGACCACCGCGCGAGGTCGCCGAGGCGGTCGCGGGTCGGCTGCGCCAGGAGCGGGCAGTGGCCGGTGTGGACGTGGCCGGGTCAGGCTTCCTCAACATCCGATTGGCTGGCGGGGCAGTCGGGGAGATCGCCCGCATCATCGTGCGGACGGGTGGTGACTATGGCCGTGGATCGGCTGCGGATGGCAGGGCGGCCCCTGCAACGGCGATCCCTGCAACGGCGACTCTTGCGTCGGCGCGCCGGGCGGCCGTGGCGGACGCATCGGCCATGCTGCTCGATGCGGTTCGCCATCCGCAGCCGCCGGACCGTTGCGACGAGGCGATGGTCGGGGCGCCGGTGTCGCTCGCTCGCGGCGGTGAGCCGGTGGAGGCGCCGGTGCAGGTCGGGGCCTTTCTCACGATCGGTGAGCTGGTGGACGCCGTCGGCGCGGACGCCGCCCGCTACTGGCTCGTTCGTGCCCCCCTCAACCGCGCCCTCACCCTCGACCTGGACCTCCTTGCCAGGCAGACGAACGACAACCCGGCATTCCACGTCCGCTACGCCCATGCCCGGATCTGCGCCCTGCTGCGCAACGCCGGGGAGCTGGGACTCTCCTTGGATGTCGAGGACGCCGAGGTATCGGTGCTGACCCATCCGCGCGAGGGTGACCTGCTGCTGGCGCTCGGTGAACTGCCGAGGGTCGTGCAGACTGCGGCCGGACGCAGAGCGCCGTACCGGGTGGCGCGTTACCTCGAGGAAGTCGCCGGTACCTATCACCGTTTCCACGACGCCTGCCGGGTACTGCCACAGGGGGACGAGCAGGCGGGGGCCCGCAACGGAGCACGGCTGCTCCTCGCCGACGCGACCAGGATTGTCCTCGCGAACGGCCTGCGGCTGCTGGGCGTGTCAGCTCCGACGAGGATGTGACTGTTGTGCGTGACGAGGTTTCTCCCGCCCAGGGCCGGCATCAGCTGGAGGACGCGCTGTGGCCGGCGTCCGCCACCGTGGACGCCGACGGTGTGCTGCGGGTCGGCGGGCTGCGGGTGGACGCGCTCGCGGCCGAGTTCGCCACGCCCGCCTACATCCTGGACACCGATGACTTCCGGGCGCGTTGCCGGGCATGGCGGTCGGCTTTCACCGACGGCGATGTCTACTACGCGGGTAAGGCGTTGCTGTCGCGTTCGATTGCCCGATGGGTCGCCGCCGAAGGCCTCTCGCTGGATGTCTGCACGGGCGGTGAGCTCGGCGTTGCGGAGGCGGTGGGTTTTCCACCCGAACGGCTGCTCTTCCACGGCAACAACAAGTCCATCGCCGAGCTGCGGCGGGCGGTCGCCTACGGCGTCGGGCGGATCGTCGTCGACTCGTTCGTGGAGATCTCCCGCCTGGCGGCGGTGGCCGCGCAGGCCGGCGTGCGTCAGCGAGTGTTCGTCCGGGTCACTCCGGGAGTGGAGGCCCACACCCACCACTATGTGGCCACCGGGCAGGAGGACCAGAAGTTCGGCTTCTCGCTCGCCAGCGGCGCGGCGGCCGAGGCGATCAGACGGGTGCTGGCCGCGTCCGACCACCTTGAGCTCGTCGGGACGCACGCGCACATCGGTTCGCAGATATTCGACACCGCCGGATTCGGGCTGGCCGCCCATCGTATGGTGGGGCTGCTGGCCGTCGTTCGCGATGCCCACGGTGTCGAACTGCCCGAGCTCGATCTCGGCGGCGGCCTGGGGATTGCCTACACCGGCGAGGACGCGCCACTCGATGTCGCGGACGTCGCCGACCGGCTCCGCACGATCGTCGGCAAGGAGTGTGCAGCGGCCGGGCTCGCCGTCCCGCGGCTGGCGGTCGAACCGGGCCGGGCCATCAGCGGTCCGAGCGCGATCACACTGTATGAGGTCGGGACGGTCAAGGAACTGCCCGGGTTGCGCACCTATGTCAGCGTCGACGGTGGTATGAGCGACAACATCCGCACCGCACTGTATGATGCGCGTTACGCTGTCCGTCTGGTTTCCCGGCACAGCGCGGCCGTGCCGCACGTGGTCACGCTGGTCGGCAAGCACTGCGAGTCCGGTGACGTGATCGCCCACGACGTTGCGCTGCCGGGCGACATCCGGCCCGGAGACCTTGTCGCGGTACCGGCGAGCGGGGCATACCACCGCTCCATGGCCAGCAACTACAACCATGTTCCGCGGCCACCGGTTGTCGCGGTCCGCGCCGGACGGGCTCATGTGATCGTCCGCAGGGAAACGGAAGCGGACCTGCTGCGCCTTGACATCGACGAGGCGGACATCGACGAGGCCGACACCCCCGAGGCCGACACCCCCGAGGCCGACACCCCCGAGGCCGACGTCCCCGAGGCGGACGTTCCTGCCGCTGGACGCGACGAGGACATCATGGTCAGGAACGCGGGATGAGGAACTCGGGATGAGGATTGCGCTGCTGGGGTGCGGTGTGGTCGGGAGCGACGTCGTCCGGCTCCTGCACACCCACGCCGAGGATCTCGCCGCCCGGGTGGGCGCACCCCTGGAACTTGCCGGCATCGGGGTCCGTCGCCTGTCGGTGGTCCGTGACCTGCCGGTCGATCCGGCGCTCTTCACCACGGACGCGGACGGTCTCGCGACCCGGGACGACGTCGACATCGTCGTGGAGGTGGTGGGCGGCATCGAGCCGGCCCGCACCTGGCTGCACGCGGCACTGGACGCGGGGAAATCGGTGGTGACCGCGAACAAGGCGCTCCTTGCCACCCACGGTGCCGCGCTGTATGGCGCGGCAGCCGACCGCGGTGTGGACCTCTACTACGAGGCTGCGGTCGCCGGTGCGATCCCGCTGCTGCGCCCGCTGCGGGAGAGTCTCGCCGGTGACCGGGTCCGACGCGTGCTCGGCATCGTCAACGGCACGACCAATTTCATCCTCACCCGGATGGACGAGACCGGCGCCGGGTTCGCCGAAGCCCTCGAGGAGGCGACCACGCTCGGCTATGCGGAGGCCGACCCGAGCGCGGACATCGACGGATTCGACGCCGCCGCCAAGGCCGCGATCATTGCGCAGCTTGCGTTCCACACCCGGGTCACCCTTTCCGACGTCCACCGGGAGGGCATCGGCGGCGTCACCGCCGCGGACATCGCCAGTGCCCGCGCCATGGGATGCACGGTCAAGGCGCTGGCTATCGCCGAACGGTCACCCGATGTACCCGGCGTGAGTGTGCGGGTGCATCCTGCGATGATTCCCCGTTCCCATCCGCTCGCCGGGGTCCGGGAGGCGTTCAACGCCGTGTTCATTGAGGCGGAGGCGGCCGGCCAGCTGATGTTCTACGGTCGCGGTGCGGGTGGTTCTCCGACCGCGTCCGCGGTGCTGGGTGACCTGGTGGCGGTGGCGCGCAACCGGCTGGCCGGACGGCGGGGTCCGGGCGAGTCCGCCTATGCCGACCTGCCCGTCCTGCCGATGGGCGCCACCGTGACGCGTTATTACATCAACCTGGACGTGACGGACAAGACCGGGGTGCTCGCCTCGGTCGCCGCCGCGTTCGCCCGTCAGGACGTTTCCATCCAGAGTGTCCGCCAGGACGGCCACGGTGACGACGCCAGTCTTGTTCTGATCACGCATACCGCCAGCGACGCGGCACTGTCCGCAACAGTCGAGGAACTGCGGGAGCTGGACGTCGTGCGGGCGGTCGCGGGCGTGATGCGGGTAGAGGGAGGTGAGCTGTGACGACATCGCCAGCAGCAACATCGTCAGCGCGGACGACAGACGCGGCCGCGACGAGCGGACGGGCCCCGGGTTCGGTCAACCGCACCCGGCGGGTGTGGCGCGGCGTGATCGAGGAGTACCGGGACCGTCTGCCGGTCTCCTCGAACACGCCGGTCGTGACCCTCCGGGAAGGCGGCACCCCTCTGCTCCCCGCGGTGCACCTCTCGGCGGTGACCGAATGCGATGTTCATCTCAAGATCGAGGGCTCGAACCCGACCGGCTCGTTCAAGGACCGTGGGATGACCATGGCGATCAGTCGCGCGGTCGAGGCGGGTTCGCAGGCGGTGATCTGCGCGTCCACCGGCAACACCAGCGCGAGCGCCGCCGCGTACGCGGCCCGGGCCGGGTTGACCTGCGCCGTGCTCGTACCGAGCGGAAAGATCGCGTTGGGGAAGCTGGCTCAGGCGCTGGTACACGGGGCGCGGCTGCTGCAGCTTGACGGCTCCTTCGACGACTGTCTGCGGGTGGCCAGGGAGCTTGCCGAAACCTGCCCGGTGACCCTGGTCAACTCGGTCAACCCGTTCCGCCTGGAGGGGCAGAAGACCGCTGCCTTCGAGATCGTCGAGGACCTGGGTGCTGCACCCGACGCGCACTGTCTGCCGGTCGGGAACGCGGGGAACATCACCGCCTACTGGCGTGGCTACGTGGAGGAGGACGCACTCCACGGTTCCGGCCGGCCTCGCATGCACGGGTTCCAGGCAGCGGGTGCCGCACCCATTGTGCGCGGCAGCGTGGTCACAGCGCCACAGACGATCGCCACCGCGATCCGGATCGGCAACCCCGCGTCGTGGGCTTTCGCGTTGGCTGCCCGGGACGCCTCCGGCGGCACGATCGACGCGGTCAACGACCGTCAGATCCTCTCGGCCTACCGACTGCTCGCGCGCAACGAAGGTGTGTTCGTCGAACCGTCCAGCGCGGCGAGTGTGGCGGGACTTCTCCAGGCGCGTGCCGCAGGCCTCATCCAGGCCGGTGAGAAGGTCGTCTGCACGGTGACGGGCAACGGCCTCAAGGACCCCGAGTGGGCGATCAGCGGGGCGGCCAAGCCGGTGACCATACCGGCTACGGCTGCCGCCGCGGCCGCGGCCCTTGATCTGCAGCGGTCGTGAACCGCGCCGCCCGGGGGTCGGGGGCGGCCGGGGTCAGCGTGCGGGTGCCGGCGACCAGCGCGAACCTCGGCCCGGGTTTTGACGCCTGTGGTCTCGCGCTCGGCCTGTATGACGATCTGACGGTGGTCACCACCGACTCGGGCCTGTTGATTGACGTGACCGGTGAGGATGACGGCGCCAGGGACGAGACCCATCTGATCGCGCGTGCGGTGCGGGCCGGGCTCGATGCGCTCGGCCTCGCGCCGCCCGGGCTTGGCCTGACCTGTGTCAACCGCATCCCGCACGGCCGTGGGCTCGGTTCGTCGGCCGCGGCAATCGTGGCGGGTCTGCTGGCCGCGAGCGCGCTGGGCGAAGGTCGCCTGACTGCCATGGACGTCTTCGCTCTCGCCTGCCAGATCGAGGGCCATCCGGACAACGTCGCCCCCGCGCTCTTCGGTGGCTTCACTGTGGCGTGGTATGATGACGCCGGTCACCCACAGGTGGTTCGAACCAATCCACCGGATGATCTGCGGCCAGTAGCCTTTATTCCCGTCCGCCGCCAGGCGACATCCGCAGCACGGGCTGCGTTGCCAGTGACTGTGCTGCATGCTGATGCGGCGGCGAATGCGGGACGCGCGGCGCTGTTGGCCATGGCGATGTCAGGGACCCTGCATCCGGAGACGGTGTACCCGGAGACGGTGGGGACCGAGCCCGGCAATAGGCAGGAGCGGACAGGTCAGCCCGATTACAACTACTTTCCCGGTGCTCGGCTCGGCAACGACCGGTCGGGTCCGGCGCCCTGGGTGGATGCCCTGCTGGCGGCCACCGACGACCGGCTGCACCAGCCCTACCGTCTACCGTCCATGCCTGAAACCCGTGACCTGCTCAGCCAACTGCGAGCGGCGGGCCTGGCGGCCGTTCTGTCGGGTTCCGGACCAACCGTGCTGGCCCTCGCGGTCGGTGCGGAGCAGGCTGATGTTGCCCGCGCATGTGGCGGGGGCGGTTTCACAGTGCTCGACCTGCCGGTGGACAGGGACGGGGCCCGGGTCAGGCTCATCGCGGGCTGACACCGGCAGCTGCGGTCTACCTCGGGTCTCCCATGTGAGCCGGTTTCCCGTCCGAACCTCTCATGCTCGCCGCCGGACGGATGCGTCGCAGGACGACATCCAGCCGAAATGGTCGCGCCTTGGGCTGGAAACGGAGGACCGGGAAGCAAAGCCGCTCGAAGGTTGTTGCCCAGGTGACTCCGTCTGGATAGTCTGATGACTGCACTCGCTGCCGCCGCGGCGCGTGCTCGCCCGCCGGTGCTACCGGTTCATCGTAGCCGGATCCTGGTGCCGGAACTTGGTGCCTCAGCCTCGTCATCGAAGCCTCGGCCAGCACCGACAAGTCCTCAGCGGGATTGACGAGTTCGCATGCGGCGCTCGGCCGTTGGCGCCGTCCACGGGCGCTCTGCTTGCCCACCTGGCGCTGAATATCGTTTCCATGTGGGATGCCCAGGCGAAGAAGGTCAACAAGCATCACCCGGCTCCCTTGAGCCGGTCCCTTCAGGGAAGGAACATCTTGAGCGACACCACCGACGTGCTGCCTGACAGCGCACGTGAGTCCGCGGAGTCCCAGACACCGACGTCGTCCGTGGACGCTGGTTCTCCGCGACGCCGGCGGTCAGGCACCGGCCTTTCAGCCATGCTCCTGCCGGAGCTGCAGGCCATGGCAACTTCGTTGGGTATTCAAGGCGTGGGACGCCTGCGAAAGGGGCAGCTCATCGCGGCCATCCAGAACGTTCAGACTCCCGCCGGCGTCGCTGGGGGCGCGGATGCCGCGGCCCCGCAACCCGCCATGGCTGCCGCCGATGCGCAACCGGCCCGGAGTACCCGAGGCTCGTCCACGTCCATGCGCACCAACACGAACAGCGCTGACGCGGCCGAGCCCACGGTCGCGTCGTCCGCGGCTGAGGCGACCGCGGCAGTCGAGGGCGCGACGCGTGTCCGGACCCGCCGTGGGGCTTCCCGGGCATCGGGCAGCCCGTCCACCGCCGTCGGCGAGCAGGGGACGCTGACCGAGGCGTTGCCCGACCCCGGTGACACCCGTGGTGGCGCGGCTGCGTCTGGTCCCGCGGACGGATCCGCGAGCGTGCGAGCCGTCGGCACGCAGGACACCACGGCGGCCGGGGCCGCGCCGGCCGGCCTTGCTGCGGTACCCGCACCCGCCGCGGCCAGCGCACCCGCCGCAGCAAGTGCACCTGCCGTAGTCAGCGCGCCCAGCACGCCGGTGTCCACCACCCCTGTGGAGCTGTCCGTGGCGGCACCGACCACTGTGCCCCGCGTGTCGGACAACGGCAGCGTGCGTGGTCGAGATGACCGGCGTGATCGTCAGCAGGTCGAAGGAGACCGCGCGTCGGTTGACCGTCCCGTTGCCGCCGAGCGGCAAGGGCGCCAACAGGGCGACCGGCAGGGTCGA
>NZ_CAUVXP010000005.1:0-85293 GCF_963555955.1 Protofrankia sp. Cas3 | reverse complement strand
ACTGGACGGCGACGAATGGGTGATCAACGGGGAGAAGTGGTTCTCCTCGAACGCCCGTTTCGCCTCCTTCCTGATTGTCGTCGCGGTGACCGACCCGGATGCCTCCCCGTACCGGCAGCAGTCGATGTTCATCGTCCCTACCGACACGCCCGGCATCCGGTTCATCCGGCACGTCGAGCTCATCGACGAGGATGCCGGTCAGGGAACCGAGGGTTACATCGCGTACGAGAACGTGCGGGTGCCCCGCACCAACCTGCTCGGTGCGCAGGGCGGTGGTTTCGAGGTCGCACAGGTCCGCCTCGGCGGCGGCCGCATCCACCACGCCATGCGCACGGTCGGCCTGGTGAAGTGGGCCTTTGACATGATGTGCGAGCGGGTGCTGTCCCGGTTCACCCAGGGCGAGATCCTCGCGCGCAAGCAGTTGGTGCAGGAGGCCATCGCCGACACGTGGATCCAGATCGAGCAGTTCCGGCTGCTGGTTCTGCGGACCGCCTGGCTGATCGACGAACGTCAGGACTACCGCCAGGTCCGCGGTGACATCGCGGCCATCAAGGCAGCCATGCCGAAGGTCATGCTCGACGTGACCTCCCGGGCCCTGCAACTGCACGGCTCGTTGGGTCTGACCAAGGAGATGCCATTCTTCGACATGCTCGTCGCCGGTTACACCGTCGGCCTCGCCGACGGTCCGACCGAGGTGCACAAGGTCACCCTCGCCCGTGAGGTGCTCAAGCGGCACAAGCCGACCGACGGGCTCTTCCCGACCAACCACCTGATCGCCCTTGAAGAACAGGCCCGGGAACGCTACGCCGACGTGCTGGCCGATCTGTGACCGGGGAGCAACCGGCCGCTACCGCACCGGCCGCTACCGCACCTGCCGCCACGAGCGGCGGTGGGCTCGTGCTCTGCAACGTCTCGGTGGCGTCGCTGAGCTTTCGCGATGTCGTCACCGCCGCCTCGGCAGCGGGCTTCGACGCCATCTCGATCCTGGGCCGTTCGCTGCATCGGGCCCGCACCCGGGAGGGGCTGTCCGACTCCGACATCAGAGCCATGTTGGATGACAACGGCCTTGCCCTCACCGAGATAGAGGCGGTCGGTGACTGGCTCACGCCACCCCCGGTCGATCAGCCGGCGTTCATGAACCAGGTTCTCACCGAGGCCGAATATCTCCAGGCGGGACGGTCGCTGGGGGCCAGGACGCTGGTGGCGACGCATTTCGGCGATCCGGTCGAGCTGGACCAGGCCGCCGAGAAGTTCGCGGGCCTGTGCGACCGCGCCGCCGACCACGGGCTCAACGTCGCGCTGGAAGCGGTGGCCTGGGCGACGATCGGCGACATCGGGACGGCATGGGAGATCGCGCGCCGTGCCGACCGGCCCAACGCCGGCGTGCTCGTGGACGCCTGGCACCACAACCGGGGACCCGGCGCCGGTGACGCCGAGTTGCTGCGCCGTGTCCCCGGGGACCGGGTGTTCGCGGTGCAGCTCAGTGACGCCGCGGCAACGCCGGTGGGCCCGCCCCTTGAGGACGTCCGGCACCGGCTGCTGCCCGGCGAGGGCAGTCTGGACCTGACCGGGCTCGTCGGCATTCTCGACGACGCCGGGGTGCGGGCACCGATCGGAGTCGAGGTCCTCAGTGCCGAGATCCTCGCGCAGGGTCCGGCCGGCGCCGGGCGGATTCTGCTGGACGCGCTCCGCGCCACGCTCGATCGCGCGCGGTCGAGCGTGGCAACGGAGCCGACTGCAACGGAGCCGACATCGCCGGGGAGATAGACCCCGACGGTCAGGGGCCGTCCAGCCGGTGATCGATCACCGGCTGGACGGCCCCTGACCGAGGGCACCTGAGCGGGGAACCTCGGTCAGTCGCTGGATGGAAGCGGCTTGGCCTCCTTGAGCAGCAGGGGGGTCAGCCCATCGGCGACGGTACCCGCTCCGGCCTTGGTGACGAGGAGCTCGATCTCACTGGCCTCGTCGGTGTACCGCTTGCCAAGCAGCGCCCCACCGGAAAGTTCCGGCTTGAGGTCCAGCCCTTCGGCCGGCGTCTCCTTGGATGCGATCATCGGATGACCACCGCAGGTCAGGTCGATCTCGCTGGACCCGGGCCGGACCACGATCACCTCTGTGGAGCAGACCTGGCTCCGCAGCCGCAAACCTGTCTTGAGCCGCATGGTGTGCTCACGTCCTTTCGTATGTCGTGGAAGCGCCGATCTCGGCGACCAGCTGACGGCGTAGAAGCTTGCCGGTGGGCGTGTAGGGAAGGTCGTCGCGAAAGATGACCTCGTCGGGAGTACGGGAGCTGCGAAGCCTGGCTCGGACCCAGGCGCGCAGGTCATCCGGTTCCGGCGCCGCGTGCGCCTCCGGCACGACGACCGCGGTCAGGCGCTCGCCCCACTCGATGTCGGGCAGGCCGATGACGGCCACCTCCTTGACCGCGGGGTGGTGGATCAGCACGTCCTCGATCTCGGCCGGCGCGATGTTCTCGCCCCCGCGGATGATCGTGTCGTCCGACCTGCCCTCGACGAACAGGTAACCGTCGGCGTCGAGCCAGGCCCGATCCCTGGTGGGGAACCAGCCGTCGGCGTCGAGGACGGAGCCCAGCCCCAGGTACTCCCCGGAGATCTGGCTGCCTCGCACCCACAGCTCGCCGATCTCGCCGGGGCCGGCGACCGCTCCGGCGGAGTCGCGGATCTCGCCTTCCACCCCGGGGACGAACCGGCCCGCGGAGGCCAACCGGGCCTGTACCGCCGGGTCGGCCGACGCGAGCGCCGCGCGGTGGTCCTCCGGACCGAGGATCGCGATCGTCGAGCTCGTCTCGGTGAGTCCGTAGGCGTTGACGAAGCCGGTACCCGGAAATGCGACGAGCGCCTTCTCCAGGACCGGACGAGGCATCCGGGCGCCGCCGTAGGCGATCGCCCGCAGCGTCGGCGTCGGTGCCTGGGCGCCAGCAAGTTCCTCGACGATGCGGGCCAGCATTGTCGGTACGACCATGGCGCTGGTCACCTCCTCCTCGGCCACCAGGCTCAGCCATGCGGCCGCGGAGAAGTTCGGCAGGTAGACGAAGCGGCGGCCGGCATAGAGGTTCGTCAGTACGGTTCCGACACCGGCGATGTGGTACGGCGGGACACTGGTCAGGGAGGCCTCGTCCGGTTCGGCGGAACCGAACTCGACCGTCTGTAGGACGTAGGAGACGAGGTTGGAGTGCCGGAGCACGACCGCTTTCGGCTTGGACGTCGTCCCGCTGGTGAAGAGCAGGACCGCCGGTGCGTCGTCATCGATCTCGACCGGCTCGGCCGGTTCCGCGAGTGCGGCGTCAGCCAGCCAGTCCTCGCTGTGGTGGATCTTCAGGCCGGTTCTGGCCACAACGCCCTGGAATGCCTCGTCGCAGACGACGACCGGCCCGTGTAACTCGCCCAGCAGCCCGTCCAGTTGATCTTCGCTGAGACGGTAGTTCAGCGGAACGAACGGCATCCCGGCCGCAGCCGCGGCGAAAAGGACGGCGGGGAAGGCTGCGCTGTTGCCACCGAGGTACGCGACCCGCTCGGCCCCGGAGGAGCGCAGCAGCGTGGCTCCGCCGGCTGACACCCGGACCAGGTGCTCGAAGGTGATGCCGTCGCCACGCCGCCCCAGCGCCACCCGGTCGCCGAAGGCCATCGCGGCCATGTCGAGCAACATCCCGATACTCATAGACCCCGCCCTAAATCATCGCTTCAGATAAGCTCTTGCATTGTAATTTAGGGATCAATCCACATGCATTGGTTGTCGAACGATCATTCGGCGATCTCTTTCGCGATCTTCGTAGTTCCCTGGTTGAGCCCTGGCGTTCCCTGGCGTTCCCCGTCGTCCTCCGGCTGGCGCCTCGTCCGGCCGGGCCGCTCGCCCGGGCCGCTCGTCCGGACGGGTCGATCGGTCGGGTCGATCGGCGAGGCGGGCGGTAGGGCCTGTCCGGCAGATCCTCGACCGCATCGACGGGTATCCGCTGGACGAACTCTAGCGTATGATCAGGAATACTAGTATGCTAATTAGACGAAATGGCTCGTAGAGTCGCGAGGCTCGTAGGGTCGCGAAGATGGATGCGGGGAGACTCCGATGACAGTGCTCGACTTCGGCCTGTTCGACTGCGACACGCACTGCTACGAGACCAGGGACGCCTTCACGAAGTATCTGCCGGCGCAGTGGTCCGAGTACGCGGTTCGGCCGATCAAATTCGAGGGCGGCCTTGAGAAGATCATGGCTGCGGACCGGGTCGCGACCTTCAACTCGGAGCAGGGGCTCGGCTTCGACCTGGCCTACCGGCCGGGATCCCTCAAGGAGATGTTGCGCCAGATGGCGTCCGGCAACCCGGACGAGACCTATGAGCCGGAGCCGATGCGCCCGGAGTACCACGACCGTGACGTGCGCCTGCAGTTGATGGACACCCAGGGGGTGGACAGGGCTGTCGTCTTCCCGTCCGCGATGGCCCTGTCGGTCGAGAACTACGTGAAGAATGTGCCCGCCGCCTATGCCAACGTGCACGCCTTCAACCGGTGGTTCGAGGAGACGTGGGGCTTCGCGTACAAGGACCGCATCTACGGCCCGGCTCTGCTGTCCCTGCGCGACCTCGACCTCGCTGTAACCGAGCTGGACGACCTCCTCGCGCGTGGGGTCCGGGTTGTGCTGCTGCCGACCGGTCCCGTCAACGGCCGTTCGCCCGGCGACCCCTACTTCGACCCGATCTGGGCCCGGCTCAACGAGGCCGGCGTGACCGTCGCCTTCCACATCATGGAGAACTGGTACAACGAGCACATCGCGCCCGCCTGGGGTCACGAGGCCTTCCCCGCGGCCTGGCACATGTCGGCGTGGCAGTGGAACAACCTCTACGGCGAGCGACCCATCGAGGACACCCTGTCGGCGCTCATCTACGACAACGTCTTCGGACGGTTCCCCAACCTGATGGTGCTCGTCGCCGAGTTCGGCGCCTCCTGGGTGCCGCATTTCATCGAGCACATGGACAAGAGCCGGGGGATGGGCCGCAACGGCCCGTGGATCGGCGGCCGCCTCACCGAGCGTCCCAGTGCGATCTTCCAGCGTCACATCCGGGTCGCGCCCTACCCGGAGGACAACGTTGCCAAGATCGTTCGTGATCTGCCTGAGGTCGACTGCCTGGTAATGGGCTCGGACTTCCCGCACGCGGAGGGGCTGGCGGTACCGGCGGACTTCACCGGGCTGCTCACATCGCTGACGCCGGAGCAGCAGCGGAAGATTCTTCGCGGCAACGCCGAAAAGCTCTTCGAGAACGCGTGATCAAGCCGGCGGATGCTCGCCGGCCCGACGACGCGGATTCCGCGGGTGCGGCTCATGCCGGCCCGGATTCCAGCGGGCAGGACGCTTCGCCGCGGCCGTACTGGGACACGTTCTCGGGTTCCCGTACCCGCCTGGACACGCCGCCGCCGTGGGCGGATCTTCCCCCGCAGACGCGTCAGGGGATCCGGATCGATACGGTCCGGCGTGCCTTCAGGCACCGGTATACCCCGCCGCCCGCCCCGCAGCGGCCGGGTATCCGGGACGCGGCGGTCCTGCTTGTCCTGTTCGAGGAGGCGGACGAAGCCCGGGTCGTCCTGACCGAACGCTCCGGCACGGTCAGCACGCACCGGGGGGAGATCGCCTTCCCCGGTGGTGTCTGCGACGCGGGCGAGACATCCGGCCAGGCCGCGCTGCGGGAGGCGTGGGAGGAGATCGGGCTTGCCGGCGCGACCGTCGAACTGATCGGTGAGCTGGGCTGGCAGAACGCCGAGCTGACGAAGTTCCAGATCACCCCGATGGTGGGTACGGTCGCGGCCCGACCGCTCCTTCGGATCAACCACAGTGAGGTCCGGGATGTCTTCGACGTCGCGCTCACCGGGCTGATGGCCGACGGCGTGTACCGGGAGGAGCTGTGGGTCGCTCCGGATGGCAGGTTCATGGTCCCGTTCTTCGACCTCCCACAGGGCATCGCCTGGGGTGTGACGGCGTCGATACTGGTGGAGCTCCTCGCCATCGTGACCGGTGGCGTCCACGACAACCGTCCGCCTCCGCCGGGATGGATCGCGCCGTGACCCGGGCCGTGACCTGGGCCGAGGCGCGCCGCCGGTAGCGGTGGCGCGCCTCGGCCCTATTGCCGGGCGCTCTAAGCGGGGAGGTCGGCGCCTGCGACGATCGTGGCGTCCTTGAGTGCCGCGATGGCGTCAGCGTCATAACCGAGTTCGGCCAGCAGCGTTTCGGTCTGCTCACCGAGCACGCAGCTACGGCCGATCCGCCCGGGCGTTTCCGACAGCGCCGCCGGCAGGCCGTGCACCCGGATCCGGCCGAACAGCGGGTGGTCCACCTCGGCGACCAGGCCGGTGGCCAGCATGGTCTCGTCCGTGCAGGTGAACCCGGAAAGGCCACCCTCGAAGACGGTCACGCAGGCGAGCCCCTCGGGAACGAACAGGTCCTCCCATGCCTGGGCGGTGTCGGTGAGGAGGACGTCTTCCAGGATCGAGGTCAGGTCGTCGTCGTTGGACACCCGACTTTCCACCGTGGCGAAGCGGGGGTCCTCCAGCAGCTCCGGACGCTTGATCCCACCGACGAGGATCTCCCACTCCTGCTGCGTCGGGGCGGCGAGGAAGACCCAACCCGGCGACGTCCGGTAAAGGCGGTACAGGGCGTTGTACCCGTGTTGTTCGGAATCCAGGGTGGGCGCGGGCGGCTTGCCCGCGTAGGCGTTGACGTCATCGGAGTAGGTATAGGCATTTCCGTTGATCATGGTGGTGGAGACGAGCTGTCCCTGCCCGGTCCGCTGCTGGTGGGCCAGCGCCAGCATGATGCTGGAGAAGACCGCGACCGCGGCGTTGGAGTCACCGTCGGTGAGACCACGCAGCCTCGGCTGGACGATGGCCTGTATTTCGGTCAGGTCGAAGCTGCTGACGAGATCGGGGTCCATCCAGTAGGCGGCCTGCTTGAACAGGCTCCCGGCCACGGCGCTCGCGGCGTCGGCATAGAGCGGGCGGGCACTGTACGGCCCGCTGCTGCCATACCCGGTGGCGTGAACGTAGATGATCTTTGGGTTGGTCTCGCGCAGGGTCGGGTAGTCGATGCCGAGACGTTCGGCCACCCCGGGCCGGAACCCGAGGACGAAGACGTCCGCCTTTGCGAGCAGAGCCTTGAGGATCGATTTTCCCTCGTCGGTGGCTACGTCGACGGCGATGCTCTCCTTGCCCGCCATCGTTTTCACGCCACCGGTCTCGCTGACCCCGAAGGAGCTGCGCATCGGGTCGCCCGCCAGACCCTCGATCTTGATCACCCGTGCGCCCATCGCGGCGGCAAGGGCGACCCCGAACGGCATCGCGTAGAAGTAGCCGAACTCGACAATGGTCACCCCTGCGAGGGGATGGACCGGGGCGGTGTCGGTCGGGTTCGCGGGCGCCGAGGGGCCCGCCAGCCCGCCGGAAACTACGGCCTCCGGGCGCGCGATCTGACGATCGTCGCGCGCCCTTTGGCCGATCAGCGGACCGTTGTTGGCGCCGAGCGCGGGTGCGGACCGCTCGATCCGGCACGGCGTCGCTTCGAAGGCCGCGACCGGGCCGACCTGGCGGATCGGGCCGCGCTCCGGATCGTCGATCGTGATCGAGTGCCCGTTGTAGATCATCTGCGGATGGTCGAGTGCCTCCTCGCAGGTCGCGCCGACCTCGAAGGCGACGTCCACGTCGGCCTCCAGCAGCGGTACCCACTCGGCGAGCGTCCTGCTCCGGACGGCATTGCTCAGCAGGTCCTCCCAGCGCTGCGCGTCCGCCGGCGTCTTGAACCGCGGCATGTCCGCGAAGAGCGGGTCGGTGATGAGCTGCTCATGGCCCAGCACGCGGGTGAGCGCCTGCGCCTGGTGGGGGAGCTGCGGATTGGCGATGATGAAACGGCCGTCCCTGGTTGCCATCGTGAGGCTGAACCGGCTGGCAGCCAGTGCGCCGCCGCGGGCACTGATGATGACATGGGGTTCACCGCCGGTGTTCTTCGCGTACTGCCAGTGCATCGTCCCGAAGTAGTCGACCGGGTTGTAACCCTGTACGAGGGTGGCCTCGACGCGCTGTCCGCGTCCGGTCCGCTCGCGGACGATGAGCGCGGCCATGATGCCGCCCAGTGCCATGTGCGCAGCGCCTGTGTTGGCCAGGGGGGCGGCGACGAAGATCGGGCCGGGCCGGAACCCGAACTGTCCCCGGGCGAACGCCCCGGCCTTCGCCGCGACGACGCCTTCGTAGCCCTTGAGCCGTGCGTATTTCCCGGTGGACCCGAAGCCGTTGACCGAGCAGTAGACCAGCGCCGGGTTGGCCGCGTGCAGGGTCTCGTAGCCGAGATCCCAACCCTGCGCGACGCCCGGCTCGAAACTCTCGATCAGCACGTCGGCATGGCTGGCGAGCTCGGCCGCCTCGGCCCGGCCCGCGGGGGTGCGCAGGTCGGCGACCAGGCTCTCCTTGCCCCGGTTCCAGACCAGGAAACCGGACGGTGACTGTGTGCGCAGACGGTCGCCCTGCGGTGGCTCGATCTTGAGCACCCGGGCTCCGTTATCGGCGAGGATCATCCCCGCCAGGGATCCGGCAACACTGCCGGCGCCCAGCTCGAGCACTGTCAGACCATCGAGGATCATCGATACCGCTTTCCAGGGCCGCGGGTCACACCGGCACGAGAGCCCTGTGAGCCGTCCTGATTCCCGCCGTGGGGGAGGAGGCTGGGCGCTCAGCTGCAGGCGCTCCTAATAGGTAACGAATCTAACAGCTTGTGCAGGTCGGGGACAGACCGCGCATCCGGCGGTTACCGGTCGTCGTCCGCGGTACCGAAGACGAAGTCGCTGATGAGATGGGCAAGCTCGACCGGCCGGTCGCCCTGGACGGAGTGCCCGGCGCCCGCCACGGTCTCGACGCGGGTCGTGGGCTGGCGGCGACGGAACTCGGCCACGTCGTCCTCGGTGACGACGCCGGAGGTCGACCCCAGCACGAGCATCGCCGGTGCCGGCAGCGCGCTGACGTCATCCCACAGTGGCTCGAAGTCCAACATGCCGCCAGGGCCAGGGGGGGCCAGCCGGTCGTACCGCCAGGCCCAGCGGCCGTCCGGGAGCGGGTGGGCGTTGTGCAGGATGCCGCGGCGCAGGGAGCTGACCGACCGGGTCGGGTTGTGGCGGACCGTCCGTTCCAGGATCTCCTCGAAGGAGGGGAAGGACTCCGGGCCGTTGATGAACGCCGCGATCGGGGCGCTCTTCGCCAGCGTTACGCTGGGCGTCACGTCGACGACCACAAGCCGGCGGACGAGATGTGGGTGGACGGACGCGAGGCGGATGCCGGTGAGCCCGCCGAGGGACATGCCGATCACACCTGCGGCCTGCGGCGCGAGTTCGCTGATCGCGCCGGCGAGGATCTCGGCGTTGCGGACCGGCCAGTAGTCACCGTCCGACCGTCTGCCGGAGTGACCGTGCCCCGGCAGGTCGAAGGCCACCAGCGGGCGGTCGCCCAGTGCGAGGGCGACGGTGTCCCAGGTGTGGGCATTCTGCGCCCCACCGTGGAGGAACACCAGCTCGGCTGGTCTGTCACCCCAGACCAGGGCGCTTATCCGTTCGCCGCCGACATCGACGTTCTCCCGCCGTACCAGCGGCGGACCGGCCCAGGCCAGGCCCGCTTCCCGTGCGTTCTCCTCGAAGAACCCGAACTCGTCGTATGCGGGCAGTTGTGCGGCCGCTGTCATGTGGGCCTCCCGGGGTGATCTGTTCCTCGAACGCCCGCGTGCGGTGACCGGAGATCGTGACGGTCCCCGTGGGGATTGGCTTATGCATCCAATATAGTTACAAAATATATCTATATCAGGTACGGTCCGGGCTGGGTAGACCGTTGCCTGGTCGTGGTTGGTGACAGGGTCGTGTCCGGTGAAATCCGGACCGAGACTACATTGTGAGTCTGCACAGTCACCAAATGGTCAAAGGGTGCACGATTATCGTTGTGTTCGCGTGCCCGGAGGCCCCAGGGCTCTCCACGGGGGCGGGCTGGAACGGTCACTCGCCGATGACCGGCCCCGGGCACTGATCCAGATGGCGACCGGCGCGGGCAAGACGTACGCGGCTGTCACCTCGTCGTACCGGCTGCTCGCACACGCCAAGGCACACCGCATCCTGTTCCTGGTCGACCGCAACAACCTCGGACGCCAAGCCGGGGAGGAGTTCGCCACCTACGTCACGGCTGGCGACGGCCGTAAGTTCACCGAGCTGTACAACGTCGAGCCGCTGACCGCCGCCGGGCTGCGCGGGTCCACCCATGTGGTGATCTCCACGGTGCAGCGGCTGTACGCGATGCTGCGCGGCCGCCCGGTGCCCGATCCCGACGTCGACGACCGGGCGTTCGACGCGGACACATCCGGGGACGGCTCCGGGGACTGGTCCGGGGACGGCGATGACGAGCCGATCGACATCGCCTACAGCGCGGACATCCCGCCGGAGACGTTCGACCTGATCATTGTGGACGAATGCCACCGGTCGATCTACGGACGCTGGCGCGCGGTACTGGAGTACTTCGACGCCTACCTGGTCGGCCTGACCGCCACCCCGGTGAAGCAGACGTTCGGCTTCTTCCATCAGAACCTGGTCAGCGAGTACACCTACCCGCAGGCGGTCGCCGACGGGGTGAACGTCGACTTCGACGTCTACCGCATCCGCACCGAGCTGACGCGCCACGGCGCGACCATCGAGGCGGGGATCACCGTCCCGAGGCGGGACAGGCGCACCCGCCAGCAACGTTACGAGGAACTCGACGACGACTTCTCCTGGACGCCGGAGCAGCTCGGCCGCTCGGTCGTCAGCCCGAACCAGATCGAACTGGTGCTGCGGACGTTCAAGGACCGGCTGTTCACCGAGATCTTCCCGGGCCGGACGCACGTCCCGAAGACGCTCATCTTCGCCAAGGACGACAACCACGCCGAGGACATCGTGATGAAGGTCCGGGAGGTGTTCGGCCAGGGCAACGAGTTCGCCACCAAAATCACCTACTCGGTACGGGACACCGACAGCCTGCTCAAGGCCTTCCGCAACAGCGCGGAACTGCGGATCGTCGTCACCGTCGACATGATCGCAACGGGCACGGACGTCCGGCCGCTGGAATGTCTGCTGTTCCTGCGCAATCCGCGCAGCGCCGTACTGTTCGAGCAGATGAAGGGTCGGGGTTCCCGAACCATCGACGGCGACGACTTCCAGGCGGTCACCCCGGACTCGTCCGTCAAGAACCGGTTCGTGCTGGTGGACGCGGTCGGTGTGCTGGAGAGCGAACGGGCTGAGGCGGCCCCGCTCGCGCAGCACACCGAAAAGCAGATCAGCCTGGACAAGCTGCTGCGCAAGACCGGGACGCTGACGATCGACGCGGACGAGGTGTGCACGCTTGCGTCCCGCCTCGCCCGGCTCAATCAGCAGATCACCCCGGACGAGCGGGCCGAGCTCGAACAGCTCGCCGGGGCGCCGCTCACTGCCGTCGTGTCGAGCCTCGCTCGCTGTGCCGACACCGCCCGCAGGGCCGGTCCGGGCGCGCAGCGGGCGCTGGTGGAGGATGCCGGAGGCCGGGCGAAGAAGGCGACGTAGAACCTGGACTGCGTGGGAGATGAGCGGGGTCTTGGATAGGGAGCCGGGCTATGCGTCCCGCAGCTCCCGGTATTTACTTAGCACGTCCTTCACGGCATCCGTCGCCGACAGTTCCTCGTTGATCGGCGTCCAGGTGTAGGCATCGTGCTCCTGCAACTCGATCGGCTCCGGGCTGGTTACGTCCACAGCGAAGTTGAACTGTCGGCTCTTCTTGCCGCTTCCGGACGTGTAATCGAAGCTGCCCAGGTAATCACCGAGCGCATCCACGTCGAGGCCGGTCTCCTCCCTGACCTCGCGGATGAGCGCGGTGTCCAGCGCTTCCCCTGGCTCGACCTTTCCGCTGGGCAACTCGAAAATGCCGCCCATGAAATCATCCTCGGGGCGTTGTAGAAGGAGAACCTTGTCGTCGTGCTGGACGACCGCGCCGACAACGAATTGCTGCACCCCGTCGGCTTCGGCTTCGGCGGCGAGTCGGCGGAGAAGAGACGAGTGATCCATACCATTATCCTCTCAAGTCGTGGTAATGCTCGGTAACTTTGTGGACCGCTTCGGCGCGCAGCTGCGCCAGATGGTGAACGATCGTGGATTATCCCGCACCGCTCGGACCGTCGATGCTGACGAACATGCCCCGCTCGTTGTTAGAAAAGGGACGGTGTTTCACCGTCGTCCCTTCCTGATGGTTTGTCGCAGAGTTCTTCCAGCGACAGCGGACCTGCCCCGGCAGGTTGGGCGAGGTGGACGAACAGCCGGACCGTGACCAGCGCGTCACAGGTGACGCGGTGCGGTGCGGCGCGAGAGTCGGGAAGACCATGCGCGTAGACCCGCCGCCCACCTGGCCGGTAGGTAGGCCGCGAGCGCGTCGAGCAGCCGCACGGCACGGTCTAGGTGCGCTGGATCGCGGTTCGAACGCGTGTTAAATTATCGATGATCTATGTGTAATTTCCATGGTCAACTGTGTGCTAATTCCATGATCGGACATTCGTGCGCGCCTACGTTCCTCGTCTGCTCGACACGGAGTTGCAGGATGTCGTCGCCTCCCACCCAGCCGTCCTCGTCGTCGGCCCTCGGGCGTGCGGCAAGACGACCACGACCCGGCGTGTCTGCCAGTCGATCCTGCGCCTGGACGTCCCGGCGCAGGCTGCGGTCGTACGGGCCGACCCCGACGCGGCGCTGCGCGGGCTCGAGGAGCCCGTCCTGATCGACGAGTGGCAGGTCGTGCCCGAGGTACTCGGAGCGGTGAAGCGGGCCGTCGACGACGACCCGCGCCCGGGGAGGTTCGTGCTCACCGGATCCTCGCAGGCCGACCTCACCGCCTCAGGCTGGCCCGCGACCGGCAGAATCGTCCGGCTGACGATGTATCCCCTCGTCGGCCGGGAACGCCACGGCGACCCGAGCGGACCCTCACTGATCGACCGGATCCTCGACGGCGGCGCGGACGCGTTCGCAGATCCCCCCACCGGCTGGGACCTGCACGCCTACGTGACCGAGGCACTCACCAGCGGCTGGCCGGAGGCGCTGCGAACCGAGGCCGACCGAGCACGCGACCGCTGGCTGACTGGCTACGTCGACCATCTCGCGACCCGGGAAGCCCCGGCGCTCAGCGTCGCACGAGACCCCCTGCGACTGCGCAGATATCTCCAAGCGATCGCCGCCAACACCGCCGGTGTGCCGACCCACAAGTTGCTCTACGACTCGGCGGGCATCGGACGCGAGGCAGCCGTGGCCTACGACGACCTCCTCGACACCCTTATGATCACTCAGCGGGTCCCTGCCTGGGCGGACAACCGCACGAACCGCGCGGTTCGGCTACCCAGGCGATACCTCACCGACCCCGGCCTCCTCGCCCCGTTGCTCCGTATCGACCACCGCCGCGCGCTCCGCGACGGCGACCTGCTCGGACGCATCATCGACACCCTCGTCGCCGCCCAGTTCCGCGCTGAGTGCGCGCTGAGCGTCGTCGGCGCCGACCTATACCACCTGCGTGACGCCAACGGCCGCCGTGAGATCGACCTGCTCCTCGAAGCCCGAGACGGCCAGGTCATCGCCATCGAGGTCAAGGCATCCGCGGCCCCCTCCCACACCGACGCACGACACCTGGAATGGCTTGCGGCGGAGATCGGTTCACGGTTCACCCTCGGACTCCTCGTACACACGGGCCCACGGGTCTTCCAGCTCACAGAGCGCATCCTCGCCGTCCCCGCAGCAAGCCTCTGGTCCTCCCGCTGAGGACGCCGGTGCCGCGGAAACGTCCACGAGGAGCTCGCCGCGCCCTCGCTCGTCGACGGCACGGCCCGGCTTGCCGCCATGAACATGCTGCTGCACGGCATCGGCCAGCCGAACGGGCCGTCCCCGATCGAGGTGGCCGACGCGCTCGCCCGACCGTCCGGCCTGCACCCGAGCGTGATCCTGGCGAACCCGCCGTTCGGCAAGAAGTCATCCATCACAGTGATCGCTGACGACGGCCGCGCCGGGCGGGACGACATCTCCTACAATCGCCAGGACTTCTGGGTCACGACCACGAACAAGCAGCTCAACTTCGTCCAGCACATCGCGACCGCGCTGGGTATGAATGGGCGGGCGGCGGTCGTCGTCCCCGACAACGTGTTGTTCGAGGGCGGCGCCGGGGAGACCGTACGCCGGCGGCTGCTGACCCAGTTCGACGTCCACACACTGCTGCGGCTGCCCACCGGCATCTTCTACGCCGGTGGGGTGAAGGCGAACGTGCTGTTCTTCGACAAGCGGGAGGCGCGGCCGGGGCGCCGTGGACGTCCAAGCTGTGGGTGTACGACTTCCGGACCGGAGAGCATTTCACCCTCAAGCAGAACCCGCTGCGCCGCGATCATCTTGATGATTTCGTCGGATGTTACCGGCCGGGTGAACCTCGTGCGGACCGGGTGGAGACCGAGCGGTTCCGCCCGTTCAGCTATGACGAGCTGGTCGCTCGGGACAAGGCCAATCTCGACATCACCTGGCTGAAGGATCCGAGCCTTGACGACGCAGACAGTCTGCTGCCGCCCGAGGTGATCGCCCGGGAGATCGTCGAGGACCTTCAGGCCGCGCTCGCAGAGTTCGCGGCCATCGCCGACTCCCTCGCCACCCGGGCGCAGCCCCGCGAGACCACGGCGGCAGGGAATCAGGGTTGACGGTTAACGCCACAGCCGGTCCACCGGCAGGACCCAGATCCGGTCATCGGCCTGATAGGCCCGTTCTCCCAGGTACAGGACCGTACCGGCCGTGAACCGCGAACCGAGTTTCTCGCGCAGCAACCGGAGCCCTCGCAGGTCTTCTCCCGGCACCCGGGATGACGCCTTGACCTCAACCGCCGCGATTGTCCCGTCATCGGTCTCGAGGACCAGGTCGACCTCATGCCCATCGCTGGTCCGGAAGTGCGACGGCTCGACAAACGTCTCCGCCCAGCCAGCCTGTTTGATCACTTCATTGACGACGAACGTCTCCATGATATGTCCGAATTCGGTCAGGGCCGCAGGGTCACGGTTCTCCAGCCGCTGCGCGGTGATCCCCAGTAGATAGGCCCCGAGTCCTGAGTCGACGAGGTGCGCCTTGGGTCTACCGGTGACCCTGCTGTGCAGCGTCCGTCCGAATGCCGGCAACCGATGGACGAGGAAGACCGTTTCCAACAGCTGGACGTAGTCACCGACGACATCCTGCGCCAGTCCCACTGCCCGTCCGATGTCCGCGAGATGGAGTACCTGACCGGTTCGTGCCGCGATCCGGCGAAGGATCATGGGCAGTACCCCTCGCTGCCGCACCTTGCGGATCTCCAGGACGTCCCGCTCGACCACGGTTGTCACATAGTCACGGAACCAGCGGTTGCGGGCCGCACCCGCAGGGCGGCGTGCAGCGAGCGGAAAGCCGCCCGCGATGAGCCGCTGTGTGTACTCCTCGCGGGGTGTGGGTTTCCCCTCCACAGCCAGCAACGAGCCGGGGTCGCCGAGGACCTGGTCCACGAACGTCTCCCGGCGACCGTTCAGTTCACCCTGAGACAGCGGCCAGAGAGTCATCACATGGACCCGGCCGGCCAGTGACTGGGACAGGGTCGGCATCGTCAGGTAACGGGTGGACCCGGTGAGAACGAACCTCCCTGGACGCAGGTCGCGGTTGAGTTCGGCCTTCACGGCATCCAGCAGCTCGGGGATGTGCTGGAACTCATCCACGAACACTGGCGATCGCGCTGCCATGAAGAAGACGGGGTCAGCCTCGACAGCCGGCCTCGTGGACAGATCGTCGAGATCGAGGACGGTGGCATCGTGCTGGGTGGCCAACGCGGATAGCAACGTGCTCTTCCCGGCCGTGCGAGCACCGTTGATCACTATCACCGGTTCGGCGGTCAGGAGCTCTGTCACCACCGGTGTCAGGTTGCGCCGCAGCGCGTCGCCGCCCGACTGCGTCACCACTGTATCACCGCTGGTTCACCACGGTGGACTCAGCCTCATGCCTTGCGATGCTAGAGTCCGAACGCTATTTTTGCCAGAACCCGAGCACTTCCGATGCCAGAACCAGATGATCTTTTATGCTGGAACCCGAGCACTCCATTGGGTCGAAGGCGGTGTCGGCACCACACAGCTCCGCACCACACAGGAGGTCCGCCAGCGGGATGTCGCCGATGCGGAACAGCGCGATGTCCCTGTCGCAGAGAACATCCACGAGGTTGACGAAACGCTGCTGGGCGTCCGGTGAGCACGCTGTCATCCGGCGCAACCCCTCGACAACCCAGACGGTGAAACGGTCCGTCAGCGCGAGCACGTCCAGTGCTGAAACGGGGCCTTCGCACAGGTCGCCGACGTTGAACCAGGTGTGGTCGTCCCGAACGGCCAGGGCCGGCAGACCACGGTCCGGTTCGCGATGGGACGAGTGGAAGGCTGACGTACATTGTCGCCCTGACATGCAGGTCTTTCTGACGTCAGGCTTCCACTCGTCGCGCCGTGGGTGCGGTTGCCGATGGGAGCGGACGGTTGTGGACGGGAGCGGCGCTACGTGACCAGTGGCTCCGGGTTCACGTGGGTAGGCCGACGCCGGTCACCGGGTTGAGGATGAAGCCCTTGCCCGGCTGCTCCATCAGGGCGTTCAGCCGGCTACCGGCCGCCTTCATGATCGGACCCCTGCCGTGGACCTTGAATGCAGCCTCGTCCGGGTAGAGCTCGTAGAAGGCGAACGAACCCGGCTTGTCGGCGCGCTGGTGGGAGACGTGCATCAGGGCGGCGGGCTCCTCGATCGTCATGGCCGCGCTGATTTCGGCCAGTATTGCGATCGCATCGTCTATCTTTTCCGGTGGAACCGAGAAGGTGAACATGACCGCGAGAGGTGGCATGGGCCGCTTCCTTCTGGGAGCTGCGAGGTTCAGGAGACCTGGAGGGCGGCCACGATGTCTGGCCACAGCTTCTCGTCGGACGTGTACGGAGTGTTGAGGGTGACCCGTGTCATGACGTCGCCGTAGCGCCGGCGGAGCTCGGGCGCGATGTCGTCGGGCTCGCCCACGACGGCGAAGGCGTTGAGGACATCGTCGTCGATGAGGTCGCCCATCTCGTCCCAGGCTCCCCGCTTGGACAGCAGGTTGAGCTGCTCCTGGAGGGTGCCCCAGCCGTGGATCTCCAGGACGGGTCGGTAGGCGGGCGTAGAGGCGTAGAACGCTATTTGCTTGCGGGTACCGCGCGTTGCGTCAGCCAGCGCCTGCTCGTCGTGGCCGGTGACGACGAAGGGTGCTCCGGCGATGGTGAAGCCGTCGAGCGTTCCGTCAGCGGACTCACGTCCGGTCGTCAGCGCCGGGAGCGTCACCTCCCGCAGAAAACGCTCGGTGGTGAAGGGATGGCAGAGAAAGCCGTCGGCGACCTCGCCCGCGACCTTCGTCATGAGCTCGCCGACGCCCGCGAGGAGCACCGGGGGGCGTCCGTGCGGGTTCGGGCCGGGGTTGAAGAACGGTGTCATGAGTGTGTGGGTGTAGAACTCGCCGCGGAAGTTCAGCTCCGCGCCGTCGTTCCAGCAGTCCCAGATCGCCCGGATCGCCAGGACGAGCTCGCGCATGCGGGCGGCCGGCCTGGACCACGGCATGCTGAAACGGCGGGTGATGTGGGGTTTGATCTGCGTCCCCAGCCCGAGCAGGAACCGGCCGCCACTGGCGAGCTGGAGATCGTTCGCCGCCATCGCCAGGTTCATCGGGCTGCGGGCGAAGGCAACGGCGATGCTCGTGCCGACCTGGATGCGGTCCGTGCCCGCCGCGGCCAGGGCCACGCCGATCAGGGGGTCATGCGCGGTCTCGCCGAGCCAGAGCCCGTCGTAGCCCCGGGCCTGGGCATCCTGCGCCAGGGCTGCCGCTCCGGTCGGATTGAGGATCCCGCCCGCATCGACCTTCACGTGTCCCGTCCCCTCGTCCACCTGGCCACGGCCTGCACGTAGCCACGGCCTGGCTGAGCCGATCTGATCTCTGTCGATCCGACTGGTTGTCGATCAGAATCGGAGGCTATCCCGTTAGAGTTAGACCATCAAACACATTGCACTACCAGAGCGCTGGAGCGTAGCGTCGGCAGCCGCGATCCCGCCGCATCGATCCCCACCCATCCGTTCTGACGCGTCGGGTCTGACGCGTCGAGTTTGACGCGTCGGTTTGACATGGACGCATTGTCGCCCATGTTGTCGCCGGAGCGCGCAGGTCGTCACCAGGGGCAGGGCCGCCCCGGCTGAAGGAGTGGTGCAGCCTTGGAAACCATCAGTATCGAGGAAGTGGCTCCGCATGTCGCAGTCCTTACCCTCAACCGGCCGGATCGGCTCAACGCGATCACGCTGAAGATGTACGACGAGATCGAGGAGACCGTCGACGCCCTCTCCCGGGACACCTCGACCCGAGCTCTGGTGATCACCGGTGCGGGCCGCGGCTTCTGCTCGGGCCAGGACCTGCGTGACCTCGGCGCCGACCCCGCCGCCTCCGATCTGGGGCGGATCCAGTTCGGGATGGCCTGGCAGGCCCGCGCGTCCCGACTGATCAAGGCCGTTCACGAGCTGCCGCAGGCGGTCATCGCCGCGGTCAACGGCCCGGCCTCCGGCGCGGGGTTGGCCATCGCACTGGCCGCGGACATCCGCCTCGCAGCACGCTCCGCCCGCTTCAACGTCGCCTTCGTCCGGATCGGGCTGTCAGGTGCAGACATGGGCACCAGCTACTTCCTGCCCCGGATCGTCGGGCCGACGGCGGCGGCCGAGATGATGCTGACCGGCCGGCTCATCGACGCGCTGGAGGCCAAGGACAACGGTCTTGTCCTGCGGGTCGTCGACGACGGCACGGTGGTGGACGAGGCGGTGTCGATCGCTTCGGCGATCGTGGCCAACAGTCCGTTCGGAGTCCGGATGACCAAGCAGGTGCTCTGGAACAACATCGACGCCCCGAGTCTCGACGCCGCCATGCAGGTGGAGAACCGCACCCAGATCCTTGCCAGCCTGACCGAGGACTGCCGCGAGGCCGAGGCGGCCTTTCTCACCAAGCGCGCCCCCGTTTTCAGTAACAAGTGAACACGTGACCCGTTACAAGAAGTGATCTGTTACAACAAGTGACGGTTGACAGTGTGACCGTGCCACCTCTGGTGGACGGCACTGACAAGCAGACAAGCAGACAAGATGGGCGTGCCATGGTCGAGAAGCAGGTGACCGCATCCGGCGGACCATTGCGTGGGGTACGCGTCGTGGAGCTGGCCGGTCAGGGGCCCGGACCGTTCGCGGCGATGCTGCTCGCCGACATGGGGGCGGACGTCCTCTCGGTGGATCGGTCGCCCGAGACCAGGGTGGAGCTGGCGCCCGCGCTACTCGCCCGCGGCCGGCGGACGGTGACCGTCGACCTGAAGGATCCGGCCGGGGTGGCCGCGGTGCTCGCGCTCACCGACGCCGCGGACGCCTTCATCGAGGGTTACCGTCCAGGCGTGGCCGAGCGGCTCGGTGTCGGCCCCGATGTCTGCCTCGCTCGCAATCCCGGGCTCGTCTACGGGCGGATGACCGGCTGGGGCCAGGACGGCCCCTATGCCCGCAGCGCCGGCCACGACATCAACTACATCGCGCTCGCCGGCGCGTTGGACCCGATCGGTCGGGAGGGTCAGGCACCGGTCCCGCCGCTCAATCTGGTCGGCGACTTCGGCGGCGGCGGAATGCTGCTCGCTTTCGGCGTGATGTGCGCGTTGTTCGAGGCGAAGGCGTCCGGCCTCGGTCAGGTCGTCGACGCGGCGATGGTCGACGGGGCCGCGCTGCTGATGATGATGACGCATGAGATGCGCGCGGCCGGGCAGTGGGACGGCCCGCGGGGCACCAACGTTCTGGACACCGGCGCGCCCTTCTACAACGTCTACGAGACCGCGGACGGCCGTTATGTCGCGGTCGGCGCGATCGAGAACAACTTCTACCGCACGTTGCTGGAGCTGGTCGGCCTCGACCCGGTGGATCCGGCCACGCAGTGGGACAAGGCCGGCTGGCGGCCGATGAAGGCCAGGCTCGCCGAGGTGTTCAGAACACGGACCCGGGACGAGTGGTGCGCGCTGCTGGAACATACCGACGCCTGCTTCGCCCCGGTGCTGTCGATGGACGAGGCGCCCTCGCATCCGCACATCGCCTACCGCGAGACCTTCACCGACAGCGGGGGAGCGGTGCGCCCGGCGCCCGCCCCACGTTTCAGCCGCACACCCGCGTCCACTCCGCCCGGCCCGGTCGAGGCGAGCCTCGACGAGGCGCTGGCCGCCTGGGGCGTGGCTGTCGGCCCATCAGCTGGGCCAGTTCGCCGCGCCGGGCTCGGGTAACGACCCCGGCTGCCCGGCGACGCTGCGTCCCCTATTGCCGGTCGCTCTTAGTGGTCGGCGCCGACCACTAAGTGTTTATAAGCGGATTGCGAAGGAGTGGGAATGCGTACCCGAAGAATCGGCAGCCTGGAGGTATCCGTCGTCGGGTTGGGTTGTAACCAGCTCGGCACCACCTGCGACGAGACCCGGACCGCAGCGATTCTCGACACGGCCGTCGACAACGGCGTGACCTTCCTCGACACCGCTGACGAGTACGGTGCCGGCGCGTCCGAGGAGCTGCTCGGACGTCTGCTGGCCGCACGTCGTGACAAGGTAGTGATCGCGACGAAGTTCGGGTCGACCTACGGCGCGGCGCCCGGTGACGGCGGCGCGAGCCCCCGCTGGATCACGGCAGCCGTCGAGGCGAGCCTGCGGCGGCTGCGTACCGACCGGATCGACCTCTACCAGTTGCATTTCCCCGACCCGACCGTTCCGATCGAGGAGACCCTCGGCGCACTGGACGCGCTCGTCCAGGCGGGCAAGGTCAGGGAGATCGGCTGCGCGAACGTGGGAACGGCCCAGATCGACGAGGCGGCGCGCGCCGCAAAGGACCACGGCCTGCGGCCGTTCGTCAGCGTGCAGAACCGGCTCAACCTGTTGCGGCCGGAGGCGCTCGCCGACACCGTGCCGGCCGCGAGTGCCCATGGTATGGCGTTCCTTCCGTTCTTCCCGCTCGCGTCCGGCGTTCTCACCGGCAAGTACCGCCGGGGGCAGGCTCCGCCCGAAGGCACCCGCCTCGGGGATCATGTAGCCCCTGATGTGGTCGGGAAAATCCTTTCCGACCGCACGCACGATCGTCTCGATGCCTTCGAGAAGTTGGCCGGCCAGGACGGGCACAGCCTCCTGGAACTGTCGATCGCCTGGCTGATCGCGCAACCGGCGGTGGCGTCTGTCATCGCCGGTGTGACCTCGCCCGCGCAGCTTCTCGCCAATGTCGCCGCCGCCGAGTGGGAACTGAGCGAGGACACCGCGGCCTCGGTGTCGGCGCTCGCCCACGGCTGAGCTCCGTGGCGCGTCCGGTAGGGGCTCCGGACGGTGCCCGCCTCGGACCTGGGGTGCCAGGGGCGGTGCCGGCCAGGTGCCGGCCAGGTGCCGGCCAGGTGCCGGCCCGGTGGGGATTCGGGCCGGGTGGCGTGTGCCCGGTCAGGACGAGTTGCCGCACAGGGGTGCTGTTGACAGCACGTTGAAGTGAGCGCCGTCCGGGCTGACCTGGACAAAGTAGTTACAAGGGTTCTGGCGGACCGCACTGGTGAGGTCGACTGGTGCCAGCAGGCCGCCGGCGGTGTAATGGTTGACCTTGTTGAGTCCGGTGATGAAGCCGTGCCGGGTCGGGCAGCTGCCGGCTGCCTGTACGCCCTGGATGAACATGTCGGCCGCTATCCATCCGTCGAGCGCCATCTGCTGGTTCGGCGGCTGTATCTGCGGAGCGTACTCGATCATCCCCTGTAGAAAGGCTCGGTGCGCCGGGAGGTTAAGCTCAAAGGGCGCAGAGTTGACGGCGATGATACCGCCGGCGAGTTTGGAACCCCATCGGTTGAGCTGGTTGGGGTCGTAGCCGCGCGTCCCGATCCGTACTTTGAGCGGTACGCCGGCCTGCCCGGCCGCGTCAAGAACGGACGCGTACACCTCCGGCGCGGAACTGATGATCAGAGTGTCGGCCTTCAGTCTTTTAATCTCCCGCCCGATGGCGGCGAAATTATCGTTGGGCCCGGAGACGTCGTGGGCATAGACGACATTGATGCCGGACGCGGCCAGGCTTTCGATAACGGCATTTTTCTGCTGTATCGACACCGGGTCGAACTGGACGCCGAGCACGGCCGCGTTGGTGCCACCATGGTCGCGGACAAACCTGGGCCAGGTGGTTTCCGGGAAATAGGTGGTCACGGTGAAGACGTTGTCGTAGCTCGCCTGACCTGCGCTGAGCGCCGCAACCGCCGGGATCCCCTGATTCTGCAGCCAGCTGCTGGTGTCGTCACTGGCGGCGAGCTGAACAATCCCGAAATCCTGTTCCTCGTTCACCATGTTGCGGACCACGACAAGGTTCTGCTCCGGCCGGTTCTGGTCGTCGGCCCAGGCGTATGTCAGGTGGCGGCCGTTCACCCCGCCGCGTGCGTTCTCCGTCCCGATACGGGCGTCCACGCCGGCACGAAACGGCAGCAGCGTTGCGTTCGTTGTCCCGGTGTCCGGGTAGACAAGTCCGAACTTGAGCGTGTCAGCACTCACGCCCGGGTCGGCACACAGTTTCGCGGCATCCGCAGCCGAGTTCTTGCTTGATCCTCCGCAACCGACCAGTAAACCTAACGCGGCGACTCCGGCCAGCGCGATTCCGCGACGGCCACGGAACATGGAACGTGGCATCGGTGCACCTCTCCTTCTATCCTGGTAGGCCTATTGAGATGATCTTATGGTCTTCCCGTCCAGGCGGGCTGGCACGCTTTGTCGTCGGCCGGTCACCGGTTCTCCCGGGATGTCCGACCGGCCCGGCCGCCGCCCGTGGTCGCCGTGGTTCGGCGTCTGGCTGGGTTGTCATCGAATGCTGCTCTGCTCTTCCGATTTTTCTGGTGAGTGGCTACTGTGGCCCTCTTCGCTGCCAATCTCAAGAAACACCGTTGAACGCTGCCGGCGCGGCGGGACAAGGCAGGCGGTTCCGTGGTACGGCAATGGCCGTACCACGCCCCTGTCGCGGCGCACCCGAGTATGACAAGACACCGAATACCCAATTCAGTTCACTTGAAGGACAACGTGAAGACACGAAATTCTCTCTACTTGAACAATAATCGTGGCGGGCTCGCGGACCTTGCGCGAATTTTTACCAGGTCACGGTTAGGTCGGACCCGGAGGCACAGCGGGTTACGGTTGGTCGCGGGCGCCGCGACGGCGGTCTTTCTTGTGACCGCATGCAGCGGAGGGGCGTCTGACGGGGGGAGTGGTGGCCAGACCGGGACGTCCGGTGACGCGCTGATCGCGGCCCAGGCCGCCCAGGCCGAGGTGTCGAAGGTGCTGCGCAACCCCAGCGGCATCCTGCTCGACGCACCGCTGTCAAGGACGCCGCCCACAGGCAAGATGATCGCCGTAGTGGACAGCCCGACCGGCACGGGCCACGTGAAGAACCAGGGCGTTGTCGATGGCGCGCGGGCGCTCGGGTGGCGGGCCGAAGTGATCCCCGTGGGCACGGGCGCCGAGGACGCGGCGGCCGCCTTTGACAAGGGGCTGGACATGCGCCCCGATGCCGTCGTCTTCGCCGGTACCCCGGTGGCGCTGCTGAGCAAGCAGCTCGCCAGGGCCAAGGCGCTGAACATCCCCGTCCTGGCGGACAGCATCACCGACCCGATCCAGCCCGGGCTCATCTCGACGTCCCTGGACGGCGCGCCCCAGGTGGCAGAGTACGGCCGGCTTGCCGGTACCTACGTTGCGGCCACGAGCCGGGGCAAGGCACACGTCGCCCTCTTCACGATCAGCGCCTATCCGGTTCTCACCGTCTTCGCCAACAGCTTCAAGCAGGCACTCGTCTCAGCGTGTCCAGCCTGCAAGATCGTAGTTGTCAATCAGCAGGTCAGAGATCTCGGGACCAGGACCCCACAGAGTGTCGTGGAAACAATCAAGCGTGATCCGGACATTGACTGGGCGATCTTCTCGCTCGGTGATCTGACGATCGGCGTGCCGGACGCGCTGCGGGCGGCCGGGCTGCAGGGCAAGGTCAAGATTGGCGGCGAGACCCCGACCACGGCCAACATCGAGGCATTGCGGGCCGGGACGGAGGAGGTCTGGACGGGTTTCGCCGCGACGATCCTCGGCTGGCGCGACGCCGACCTGCTCGCCCGCTATTTCAACGGCGACGACCTCGACCGGGCGAACCGGACGTTGCTGCCCACCCAGCTCATCACCAGGGACACCGTGGACGCGGCTGCGCTGGACTCGACCGGGTACTACGTGGGTTTCCCAGGTTACGTCGATGCCTTCAGGCAGCTCTGGAAGGTCGGATAGTTCCGGAGTCCGCGTCACCGGCCGCCGGCCGCCCGGTGCCCGGCGCTCTTAGGATATGTCCGCTATCCTGAATTAGCCTGGCGGGTGGACGGCGTCGTGGTCGTGGCGGTGGTCGTGTCTCGCGCGATCGCGAACCCCGGCCCCGCGTCCCCGAACCAAGTGGGAGAGGTGGTGCAGGGTGGTCTCGGACCAGCTGCCGTCGTCGCTGTCGGCGTGCGTATATGACAGTGATCATGAGCTTTTCCGCGACGTGGTACGGGCTTTCATCGCACAGCGCGTGCTTCCGAACATCGATGCGTGGGAGCGGGCCGGTATCGTCGATCGGGCGATGTTCTCCGACGCCGGTGCGCAGGGCCTGCTCGGATTCGGTGTCGATGAGAAGTACGGGGGTCCCGGTATCGAGGATTTCCGGTTCAACGCGATCGTGGGGCAGGAATTCGGCCGTGCGCTGGTCTCGTCAGCGGGCCTCGGTCTGACCTTGCAAAATGACATCGTCCTGCCCTATCTGCTCGGCCTCGCCACGGACGAACAGAAGGCGCGCTGGCTTGCCGGTACGGTTTCGGGTGACACTGTCCTCGCGGTGGCCATGACCGAACCGGGTACCGGCAGCGACCTTGCGGGTATCCGGACCCGCGCGGTCCGCGATGGTGGCGTCTACGTGGTCAACGGAGCAAAAACCTTCATCTCCTCCGGTCAGCATGCTGACCTCGTGGTAACCGCCGTGCGTACTGCCGACGATCCGCACCGTGGGCTGTCGCTGCTCGTCATCGAGCGCGGGATGGCGGGTTTCGAACGGGGCCGTAACCTGGAGAAGATCGGTCTGCATGCGCAGGACACCAGCGAGCTGTCCTTCATCGACGTCCGGGTGCCGGTCGCCAATCTTCTCGGGGAGGAGAACCGCGGGTTTTATGCCCTGGTCGGCAACCTGCCGCAGGAGCGGCTGTCCATAGCGGTCACCGGGCTGGGCGTGGCGGAGGGCGTGCTCGCCCAAACCCTGGTCTATGTGAAGGAGCGCACCGCCTTCGGCCAGTCGATCGGGTCCTTCCAACACAGCAGGTTCGTCCTGGCGGAGCTGGCGACCGAGGTCGACATTGCCCGTACGTTCATCCTCGACTGTCTGGTGGAGCATCTGCGTGGCGAACTCAGTGCCGCGCGTGCGGCCAAGGCGAAGTACTGGGTCACCGACCTTCAGTGTCGGGTTTCCGACCGTTGCCTGCAGTTGCACGGAGGGTACGGCTATATGCGTGAGTATCCGGTTGGCAGGGCCTTCGTCGATTCCCGGGTTCAGACGATCTACGGTGGGACCAATGAGATCATGAAGGAGATCATCGGTCGGGATCTCGGTTTGTGACCAGCTGTGGGCGTTGCGGGTGCGGTTCACCCAGGTTTTCGCCTCGCGGCCCCGGGGGCCCGGGATGGGTGGGCGACGGTGTTCGCGGACACCGCCGCCTGTCTCACCCCGGGACAGCCGGTGATCGGCTGGTCAGCGAGGGGCCATCCGGATGGCGCCGTCAAGACGGATGACCTCACCGTTGAGCATCGGGTTGGCGATGATGTGCTCGACCAGCGCGCCGTACTCGTCGGGGTCGCCGAGGCGGTTGGGGTGGGGCACCTGGCGGCCGAGCGAGGCCTGCGCCTGCGCCGGAAGGCTCGCGAGCATCGGTGTGGCGAACAGACCCGGGGCGATGGTCACTACTCTGATCTGCTTGTCCGCGAGGTCGCGGGCGAGCGGCAGGGTCATGCCGACGACACCCCCCTTGGAGGCGGAGTAGGCGGCCTGTCCGATCTGGCCCTCGAACGCGGCGACCGACGCGGTACACACGACCACGCCACGCTCACCCGTGGTGGGCTCGTTGCGAGCCATCCGCTCGACGGCAAGCCTGATCACGTTGAACGTGCCGATCAGATTGATCGTGACCGTGCGGGTGAACGTCTCCAGCGGCATCACGCCGGTCTTGCTGAGGATCCGGGCCGGCGGTCCGATCCCGGCGCAGTTCACCACGACGCGCAGGTCGCCCAGGCTGTCGGCGACATCGAGCGCGGCGGAGACCTGCTCGGAGTCGGTGACGTCCGCGGGCGCGAAGGTGGCCTTGCCGAGATCGGCGGCGGCCTGCTCACCACCTGACGTGGGCAGGTCCAGCAGCACGACGCCCGCGCCCGCGCTCACGAGACGACGAGCTGTCGCGAACCCGAGCCCGGACGCTCCCCCTGTGATCACAGCGATGCCGCCGGCGATATCCATCTGTCCGAGTCCTCTCCTGTTTCGTTCGTGCCGTTGCCGTTGCCGTTCCTATTGCCGTTCCCATTGCCGCTGCGACTGCCGCTGCGACTGCCGCTGCCGGGCGCTCTTACAGACGCTCGATGATGGTCGCGTTGGCCATACCGCCGCCCTCGCACATCGTCTGCAGGCCGTACCTGCCGCCCGTTGCCTCCAGATAGTTGACCAGCGTCCCCAACAGGCGGGTACCGGATGCGCCGAGCGCGTGCCCGAGGGCGATCGCGCCGCCACGAGGGTTGAGTTTCGCCGGATCGGCGGCGAGATCGTGTGCCCAGGCCAGCGGCACGGGTGCGAACGCCTCGTTGACCTCATAGGCGTCGATGTCGTCGATGGTCAGACCAGCTCGCGCGAGGACCTTCTGGGTTGCCGGGATGGGGCCGGTGAGCATCAGCATCGGGTCGTCACCAACCACCGAGAACGCGTGGAAGCGGGCGCGTGGGCGCAGGCCGAGCTCATTGGCGGTCTGCTCGCTCATGATCAGCGCAGCGGACGCCGCGTCCGTGAGAGGGGAGGAGTTCCCAGGGGTGATCTTCCAGTCGATGTCGGGGAACCGTGCCCTCATGTCTGCGGTGGCGAAGGAGGGCTTGAGGGCTGCGAGCCCCTCGGCGCTCGTGCCCGCCCGCACGGTCTGGTCGACCAGATGCGTGCCGGTTGTGCCATCCGGCGCGGGTGCCGTCACCGCCACGACCTCGTTGTCGAACGCGCCCGCAGCCGCGGCGTCGGCGGCGCGCCGGTGAGAGGCCGCCGAGTAGGCGTCGAGAGCCTCGCGGTCGAGCTTCCACTTCTTGGCGATCAGCTCGGCTGCGACCCCCTGGTTGACCAGGCCCTGAGGGTAGCGGGCGTGGAGTCCCGCGTCCTGCGGGTCCTGGCCGATGGTCGGCGTGCCCATCGGAATGCGGCTCATCGACTCGACGCCACACGCGATCACGATGTCGTAGGCACCGGCGATCACGCCCTGCGCACCGAAGTGCGCGGCCTGCTGACTGGAGCCGCACTGGCGATCGACTGTTGTCGCCGGCACGGTCTCCGGAAATCCCGCGGAGAGCACGGCGTTGCGGGTGATGTTCGAGGACTGCTCACCCACCTGCTGGACACATCCGCCGATGACATCCTCGACTCGTGCCGGGTCGAGGCCATTGCGTTCGATCAACGACCGAAGCACGGTCGCGAGCAACGCAACCGGGTGTACCCCGGACAGGGCGCCGCCCGGCTTGCCTCGTCCGGACGCGGTCCGAACGACATCAACGATGACAGCGTTGTTCATGAATTTCCCTCCGGGCGGGCTCTGGTCGGCCAGCGGCTGCGCGATCCCGATCCTGCTCGCGCGGCAGGAGGCCCTGAACAATCAAGGAAGTCGCCGGGCGTGGTCACAACGAACCGCTCGCCGACCTCTGTCGTCAGTGGACTACCAAGCCCATCGTCATCCACCGGACATTACGCGGTCAAAAAACCGGAATTTTTGATATGTTAGAGACCTTTTTATCCTGATTTTTGGATCCGGGATTTCCACGTGTGGGGCGGTCGGGTCCGGGGGAGTCGGCGGCACGGCAGCCGGCCCCGAGCCGAGGTGTCGTCCCGTGGTCACGACGGGGACGGCTGCCTTCGTCGTCGCGTAGAACATCAGTTATGCATGGGCGCGGTGACCGATGGTGGCGGCTGGGGCCGGCGGTGGTGGGGCTGGTTGTGCTGATCGGCTTGGCGGTGTTGTGGGTGCAGGCGCCGATCTTCTACCCGCCGCCGGCCGACGGTCGGGCACCGGCGATCGCGACCACTCGCACCGGGATCGTCATCGCGGGTGCCGCATTGATCATATTTGTCGGTCTGATGATGAGCCTTGCCGAGATCCGCCGGGCCGCCACCCGGGTGACCGAGAGAGATCGACAGGTGGCTGAGCGGCAGCTGGCCGGACAATTGATCGAGCGTTACACCCGAGCGGTCAACCAGCTGGGCTCGGACACGGCGGACGTGCGTCTCGGCGGGATCTATGCTCTCGAGCGGCTCGCGGGGGGTTTTCCCGAGGAGCAACCCGCCGTGGTCGAGATGCTGTCGGCGTTCGTCCGCGAGCACACGCGCCTCGGTCGGCCCGGCAACCGGCGGTGCAAGAGCGCGGCCGACGGACCGGAGACCGACATCCAGGCTGCGATCAACGTACTGGGTCGGCTCCCGGCGCGGGACGGGGTCCTGCGTGCCGATCTGACCGGCGCGGACCTGGCCGGTGCCCGGTTGGACCGTGCGAATTTCACCCGTGCGCGACTTGACGGCGTGAACCTCGCCGGCGCCCGGCTGGTTGAGGCGAACCTCACGCGGGCCGGGCTGGTCGGGGTGAACCTGCGCACCGCCCGTCTCGACGGGGCGGATCTGACCGGAGCTCTGCTGGACAGGGCCAACCTCACCGATGCCCGGTTGGAAGGGGCCGACCTCACCGGCGCATGGCTGGACGGCGTGGATCTCACCGGCGCGGTGCCGCTGACACAGGAACAACTTGAGGCCGCCCACGGGGATGCCGCGACGGTCCTGCCGGTGGGGTTCACCCGGCCGACCTCCTGGCCCGAGGCGATAACCGTCCTGCTCTGACCGGGAACCTCCGGCTGGTCTGGATCGGATGGCTGCGAGTCGGACAGAAGATCCAAAACGCGCTCTGAGTGCCGACCCGCGGATCCCGGCAGCGGCTGAATACCTCGTTAGCACCGGATACCCGGTCGACACCCGTCGGTCGACGCTGCGGGCATTGCAGAGTGCGTTCCGGTGGACGTGACCTAGCTATCAGTTTCGCGACAGCTTGGTCGGGAAATCATCTGTGGTGAGCGGCGCGGCCCCGATCGCGACTCTGTCGGTCGCCTGTCGCCGGGTGCGATCGCCATGCGGGCGAGATGCGGGCGAGAGGTCGCCATTGGTCCGGCGTTCCGGGGGTATTTAACGCTAGGTAATGATGGTTACGATCCGAGATTGAGTGGATGCCCTGTGGAAGCAGTCTGAAAGATCCTTTTTCGGCTGCTGCTGGAATCGACGGCCAGAGCATCGCGGGCATTTGCTTCCAGTCGGACTCGGATTGATGTGAAAATGTGGCGAGAGTCATACGCGTGCCCGGCATTGTAAAGATCGTTTAAATATGTCCTAATCGGACATTAGCCGCAAAAAGACAAGAGGCAGTCGAGGCGGTGATCCCGTCCCGGCTGCCTCGGCTGCCTCTTGTGTGCGGTGTCCCGTGCTGGAACCGCGGAGCCGGTCCCGCGTTGCGGTGACCGGGTGGAGCGTTGCCGTCAGGCTGCGCCGACGGCGGTCAGGGCGACCCGGGCGTGATCGGTGAGATCGGCGGCCCCGGCGCACCCGGTCCGTTCGATCTCACGGCAGAGCGTCGCGACGTCCCGGCCGGCCATTCCGGAGTCGAGAAGAGCCGCCTGCTCCACGGCCTGATGCCCGAGCTGAATAGCGGCGTCGGCATCGCCGGCCTGGACGTGCGCCACACCGAGTCTGGTCATGGCTTCCACCCGGGCGCGTGGGAAATCACCGGCCAGCCCGTCCGCGGCATTGTCCAGGTACGGAATCGCCGCGGCTCCGTCACCGCTGGCCAGTAGCGCTTCACCAGCGAAAAGTGAAATGCAGGACGGGACGCACCAATAGATGTGCGGAGGATCCTCCGCCGGCTGCGACTGGCTGATGAGATGAACCGCGTCCTCGGCCGTCCTGGCTGCGGTGGTACTTTCGCCGGCACGGCCGTACGCGAGAGCCAGCGCGCCGGAGATTGCCGCCTTCTCGGTGGCCGTCATTGCCGCCCGGGCCCCGGCCTGAGCCGACCGGAGCATGGTGACGGCGTCATTCGGGTCGCCATACCATGCCGCCTGCTCAGCCATGCAACGCAGGATGTTGGCACCGAGCGCGGGTTGGCCGGCCTCGCCGGCGGCCCGTAGCGCGACCATCCACAGGCGCTGGGCGCCGCCGTGGTAGCCGCTGTCGAACGCTGCCCACCCGGCCAGGCGGGCCAGCTCAGCCGCGACGGCGTACAGCCGTGCCTCGTGGGCGTGGCCGTACAGGGCGGTCCGCAGGACGCGTACGGCGACCCGCAGCTCCGCCATGGAAAGCTCGTATATGTCATCTCCTCCTAGAACGTCATCCATCTTGCGAAGCGTGTCGACCCGCCGCTCGAAACCCGCGACGAGCGAGTCGTTCACGCGCTTTCCTTCGAGCGCCGCGGCAAGCCCTGCTGAATCGGTCATGAGCCAGTGATGTGCGACCGAGGTCAGCGCCACGCCGGACACGCTGAGAAATTTCCGCCGTTCCATGTTGGCGGTCACCTCCTCGAACCCGACGGCCAACCCGTCAGGTCTCCATAGAAGGTCGAGATCGGCGTCTGCCCATCGAGCCTCCCCATCGTCAACTGAATTCGACATGAGTGCCAGAGCCCCGGTTTCGGGCCCGGTGTAGTCGCACGCCCAACCGAGGGCGACGACATTGGTGCAGTAATAGCGGGATAGTAGATCACAGTGTTCCCAGCTCGGGCGTTTGCCGCCCTCGTACTCTGAGAGGCGCTGCGCGGTCAACGCATCCCATGGTCTACCGATGTCCTCGGCGAGACTCCGGATCTCGTCCGCTGCCCGCGCCAGAGACAGGCCGCGGATCTGGCGTGCATGCTGCAACGGACCGATGGTAACCCTTCGAGGAGGCATCTGACCTTCTCCCATTTGGCCGTCATGTCAAGGCATGTACTCGGAACGTAGCCAACCCCCCTCCGGAGTCTAAGGACCCGAGGTCACCTGTGGTGAGTCGTTCTTCCTGGTCGGTCCGCGGCGGGGCAGCTTGATTCTCGCCGGATTACGTCCCGGCCGGTATTCGCCGGCACCGTATGCGACCTCCGCCGGGTGCCGGGTCCTCGCGACTCAGGTGCACGCGGAGTATCCGGACGGTGATCGTGCGGATCTGCGAACTGCCGCCCCGATGTCACTGGAAACCCTGATTCCCAGCACTTCGAACGAATGGCGGCGACGGGACGTTGTACCTCAGCCTTTATTCATGAGTCCCTGGCGTCGGCCCAGGTCATATTCCCCGTTCACTGGTTCTGAAACATTGCGAGTAGACACTCACTGGGGCCGGTCGTACGATTCTGTTCGATTTAGTCTTCATGTCGACGCGACCACGGGACGGTGTCGGATGGGCAGAAGAGTTCTTGTATTGGACGCGGCTGGCGAGCTGCGCGGCCAGTTCGAGGACATGAACACCGCATATATGTGGCGTCATGTTCGGGCACAGGAGCCGCAGTCCCCAGAGGATTTGGAAGTTTGGCGGCAGCGCAGCGCCTGCCGGGATGAGGACCCGGAGTTGTTCTTCCCGGTGGGTACCACCGGGCCGGCACGGCGCCAGCTGGAGGAGGCCAAGGCCGTCTGCCGGCGCTGTCTGGTGATCCGCGAGTGCCTGAACTGGGCGCTCGACACCGGCCAGGATGCCGGGGTCTGGGGCGGTTTGGACGAGGATGAGCGTCGGATCCTGCGCCGTCAGCTCGTGAGCGCTCCCGCTCCCCGGGTGCCACAGTGATCACGAAGACGTTGCCGAGGGCCGTCTCGCCGGTGTTGCTGGCCTGCGCGATGGCGGATTGGCAGCATGCCGCGGCTCGCCTGTGGATCGCCGCACGCGAATATGCCGAGGCTGTGACCTCGGAGAGCGATGTCATGACATCCCTTGCACGGCTGATCGCGGACGGTGCGCCGGAAGGAGAGATTCACCAAGCGCGGGCACTGCTGGCCCATCTGATGGCTATTCGCGCAGAGGCCGGGTGCAGGCTGGGACTGACCGGGCTGCCGGACGAACTCGCTCGTGCGGGCCGCGACCTGCTGTCGGCCGCTCCTCTCGCGCGCAAGCACGCGATCCCCCGGCCGCGCGAGGGCGCTGCCTGATGATTGGACTCCGTGGGACGGCGACAACGGTGGTCGGCCGTCCGCGAGTGCGGGGCAGCGCACCCCGAGGAATGTTCCGTCGAGGTTTCGCCGCATTGACGCGGTGGTGTCGCAACGCGGTCGACCGGCGTACCCGACGCCCGACAACTGTTTCTGCAACGAACTGGTCGGCGCTGCGCCGGTGTTACCTCGGCCGCATCCCCGAGGCTACCGAGAACCCGATCGAAAATCGTCGGAACATAACATCGCGTGGGTCTCCGCCGGGCAGGGCACGGCCTCCGGAGGCGCGAAAAGAGTCATGATCACGCCTTCCTCGGTCTGCAGCTGAGGTCCGCGTGGTCGGAAAAGCTCCCCGGCGCGGTGGCTGACAACAGTCGCGACCCCCGGGTGAGACCCCGGCGCGGGCCATCTACCGCTCCCCTCCGCGGTGCAATGGCCCGCGCCGGCTGGTTAGCTCCTTTCGAGCCTGCGCTGCGGGCTCCTTGCCGCTGCCCGAGTGGTAACACGAGTGGAAACGACGCGACAGGTAACTGACCCGTACTTGCGCACGAGTGACACGAGTGAAAGGAGTCGGCCATGACCAACTGGCATGTACGGTCCTACGACACCACCGATCACACCGCCACGGTTCAACTGCTTGAGGAGGTCAGATCTGACGCGGAAGGGCCGTCGTTTGATCTGACGGACACGGTTCTCGCGTTGCGCGAGGACACTCCCGCTGTCGTCGCCGTCACACCCGACCAGTGCGTCGGCGTTGCGGTCGGGAAATATGAACGAGGACACGCTCGGGTCCTTGCGCTGGCAATCTCGCCCGCATGGCGATACCGGGGCATCGGGTCCGCGCTCCTGCAGGCGCTGGAGAATCAGCTCATTCACGCCGGTCACCGCCGCATCACCACGCTGCTCGGGCCGGGCCAGTTCGGGGAACTAGCCTTCCGGAACAGGGGATTCGCCAAGACCGGGCTCACGCTCTATGAGAAGTACGAGCCGCTGCGGCCGGTTGACGTCACGACCGTGGAGCGCTGGGGCGGTACCCTGCTCACCGCGGCGGAATGGCACAGTCTGGCCGGGATGGCCGAGGGCAAGAAACTGGTGGAACAGCGCCTGCTCCTTCCCATCAAGGAAAACGAGCTGGCCGAGACGTACGGGGTGGTCACACCGACGACCATGCTTCTGTTCGGGCCGCCGGGCACTGGGAAGACGTCGTTCGCGCGGGCCGTGGCGGCGCGCCTGGAATGGCCGTTCGTGGAACTTCTGCCATCCCGGCTGGTCGCGACCGGCGGCGGCAACCTGGCTGGCGAGCTGCGCACGGCCATCACCGAGCTCATGCAGGTCGAACGGGTCGTGGTCTTCATCGACGAGGTGGACGAGATCGCGCAGTCCCGGGACGCGGTCGGGCCGGAGAGCCAGTCCGTGGTGAACGAGCTGCTGAAGGCCATCCCGCAGTTCCGCGGCGCCCCGGGGCGTCTGTTGATCTGTGCGACGAACTCGATCGCGGCGCTGGACCCGGCGTTCATCCGACCTGGCCGCTTCGACCTTGTTCTTCCGGTCGGGCCGCCGGACGCGCCCGGCCGCCGCCTGCTGCTCGACAGGTTCCTCGAGCGGATCGACAACAAGCAGGTCGACATCGAACCGGTTGTCGCGGCCACCGAGCTGTTCACCCCGGCCGATCTTGCTTCTGCCGTGCAACGCGCGGTGGCGGCGGCATTCCACCGCGCGGTCGACAAGGGTGAGCGCCTGCCGGTGACCACCGAAGACCTCCTGGCGGCGGCGCGTTCGTCGCGGCCGACCATCAGCGCCGACGAGCTTGACCGCTTCCGCTCAGACGCCAGGGCCTTCACCCGCAGCTGAAGCTTCCGCCACTGCTGCCCCAGGGCCTGTCTGATGGATATTGGTCGATGCGGGCGATGATCCAGAAGGAGGCCCGCAAGGCGGAGGAGGAGCCGATAGTGGTGTTCTGTCGGTGACGACGACAACGCGGCGAGGCGCCTTCTGGGCATCGGTGCGCGCGATCGAAGATCCATCAGACAGGCTCAAGCGCCGAACGGATGCCCGCGGCCGGTCCCGTGTCGGGACGGTCGCCTGGCATCGCCGTTGGGGTCTCCGTTGTCCGCATTGACCCCGATGGTGCACAGTTGATGTGTTCATGTCTACTAGCACCAGTTGTTGTTGTGTTTTGCATGTCTTGCTGTTGGTTTTTTCTGCACCGAGGGGATCGTGCGGACGGGGAGCGTCGAGATGACCATGGCTGTGCAGGCTCACCAGGTTGGGTGAGCCTGCACAGCCGCCGCTTGCGGCTACTTCCCGCCGGTGTCGGACAGCAGGGTCAGCGCGTAGGCCGCCCGGAAGTACTTGTTCGTGCCCAGGTCCGAGATGGTTTTGACGTTCAGTGCCTGATTGAGCAGTTTTCCGTCATCATCGGTCACTCCGGCGAGCGCGCTCACCGGCGCGCGGAGCACCTCGCTGAGGCTCTTGTTCTCCCAGTTCTTGTCCAGCTGCGTGTCAAGGTCTGCGCTGATCGGCATGTTCTGGTTCCCCTTCTCCGGAGGCTGGCCCGTGCGACTACGAGTCTGCGCCGGCGGCGGGGAGATCGCCGGGCGTGCCGGGTCGCCGGGCGCTCTTATCTCTTGAACCCGGCCACCGGGTTGAGCAGGACGTCGCGGTGGCGCCAAGCCAGGCGGAGCAGAGCCGCACCGGCCGGCTGCATGGGTTCGGTGCCGGTCTCGGTGCCGGTCTCGGTGCCGGCGTAGCGCTCGACGGTCTCGGCCGTGAACGGGATGCCCGTGACCGCACCGCTGCCGTCGGACCGGGTGCCGATCACATGACCTTCGGTGTTGGTCGTGACGAGGTTCGCGAACAGCGTGTCAAAGACGTCCGCATCGAAGACCGCGGCCTGGAGCATGTCCACGACGAGCGTGAGGGGGTCGACGCCGGTCCCGAGCCAGAACACCCGCAGCTGTCCGGCGGTTCGAGCCTGCGCCAGGGCGCGGTACAGGGGCCAACTGTCGTAGTCGAGCGGTGCCGTGTCGGTACCGTAGGACTCGTCCGTGCCGAGCAGTTCCTCGGACAGCTCCCGGACGGTTGCCCGCCACAGGTCAAGGTCGTTGGCCTCGTTCCAGGCCGCGTCCGCGGACGGCTGGAACATGCCGACGGGCATCACCTGGTAGAGCCCGCCCCCGCTGGCGACCTTGGCCGGGTCCCGCCAGTGCAGCGGGAAGCTCGCCTGTCCTGATGTGGGGTCACGGCGCAGTACCAGGGTACTGATCGCTGGGAGCAGCGGGCGCCGCCCGCCGTCGAACGGGTCGCCGATGAGCTGGCGCCACGGCAGTTCCGGCCAGCTGACAGGCGGAAGGACCGGTCGTGACCCGCCGGACATCTCACCGGACATTTCGCCGGACATCTCGCCGGGCGGCGGTGCCGATCCCACGTCGGTGACCCTGGCCAGGACGGCCCCGGCAAGTTCGTGCGCGGCGGCTTCGCAGATGTTGATGACGTCGAAGTAGGAACCCGGGGCGAACATCAGGCGCAGCGGGCTTCCGCCGGCGGGCGGTTCGAGGCCGACGAGCCGGTAGGTCGTGCGGTTCTCCAGCAACCGAGGTGGGTCGAGCGCAGTCAGCGCGTGGGCGTAGGTGGCGAACGATTGTCCCTGTTGTTCTGGTTCTCCCGTTTGCGGCGGCGTGGGGGTTCGGGTCACCGTTGGTGGCGGGCTCGCTCGCAGGGCAGCGGTCTCGGGTTCGGTTCCGTTGACCTCGCCCGGCGCCACGTCGGTTGTCCACCCCACCTCGACCTCTGCCAGGGGGACGGCCCGGTCCGGGATCCACCCCGGCGGCGCGAGCAGGGGTGTACCAGCCACCCGTGCCGACGGCGGGTACAGCTCACCGGCGAGCCGGGTCAGCCGGTGGCGGTGGCTGTTGAGGAACCGTCGGACGGTCCGCCACTGTTCGTGAGCGACCTGGCTGTCCCGGTCATCCACGCCTTGCCGTGGCCGTTCTGTCCCCTGCACGGGCCGATCCTCTCCCACCCGCGGATCCTTCCCTCCCACCGGTGGATGGCGGTCCGGGACGCCCTCGCGGTTTTGGTGGGAGCCGCGGCACAAGTAGCGTTCCACTGGTGGTCGTATTGTGGTCAACGGCGCTTCCTCGTTCGTTGGTTGTGGGCATGATGAGGACAATGCGGACACGTGGAAGCGCGGTCGTGGCGGCTGACGGAGGTCTGCCCGGCCTGCTGGGCCTGCTCGTGGTCGCCGATGTCGTCATCCCCGGGATCAACCTGACCGGCTTCTACGGGCTGGTGCCCTTGATCGCCTCCGCTACCGGCTCAACGGTGGTCACCGTTGCCGTCGGGCTCGCGGCGGTTGCCGCTGCCGTGGCATCGGGCACGTGGGACCATCGGTTCGGTACCGGGCAGCATGTCGCCGCGTGCGTGCTGGTCACCGTCCAGGCCGCGGTTGCGGTCTACGTTGCGGTGACAAGGCAGCACAGGGAACGGGAGCTGGGACGTGTCCGCGTCGTGGCCGAGGTGGCCCAACGCGCGCTGCTACCGGTGGTACCCGCCACCGTCAACGGGGTCGCGTTCGCCGCTCGATACCTGTCCGCCGCGGCCGAGACCCTTGTCGGTGGGGACCTCTACGAGGTCGTGACCGCATCGGGCGGCACCCGAATAATCATCGGGGATGTGAAGGGCAAAGGCCTACCCGCGGTCCGGCTGACCACGGTCGTCCTGGGTGCGTTCCGTGAGGGAGCCGCCAACCACCCGGAGCTCGAGGGGATTGCCGGGGCCTGCGCCCGGGCGGTTTCGCGAGAAGCGGGCGCCGAGGACTTTGTCACGGCCCTGCTCGTCGACATCCATTCGGACGGGACGTTGCGGTTGATCTCTGCTGGGCATCCACCGCCGATCCTGTTGTCCGGAGAGTCGGCGTACCCGCTGGCGATCATCGATCCCAGCCCCCCGTTGGGTATTGCCGAGGACTTCACGGCGACCATCAGCAGCTGGGCTCCGGGTGACCGGTTGCTGCTGTTCACCGACGGCCTGATCGAGGCACGTGACAGCAGGCGGGCGTTCTTCAGCCTCAATGACCACCTTGCCGAGCTGACAGCGGTCACTCTTGACACGGCGCTGGACGCGCTGGTTGCTCATCTGCACCGTCATGTCGGCGGGAAGCTGCACGACGACCTCGCCCTGCTCATCGCCGAACGGTTGCCCGCACCCGACCGCGCGACCGCGGCAGTCGGTGGGACGCCGGTGACCGCGACCGGATCAGCGTTCTCCGTTTCCCGCACCGATTCCCTCACCGAAGGATGACCGGATGACGTGTCGGTACCCGCGGGTGGCGTCCGGTCGGCATCGTCCAGTGAACGTTCAGTAATCGATCTCACTCTTTGCGGGTTTGGGGCACGTCGCCACGCCGGGCTGACCGGGGCGGTCGCGTCCGGCGGCGGCATGAACACCGACGACGACCTGCGGCTGGTCGCTGAGCCGACGTCGACCGGCGGTGCCGGTCGGGCTGACCCGGGTTCGTGGCATGTCCGGCCGGTAAAGCACGGGTTTCGGCTGGCGCACCATTCGGGCGGGTTCACGATCCAAGCCATCGGGGTTGGCGGCCTGGCCGGTACTGTTTGACACGAGTGGGCGAGAAAGGAGATTTGACAATCGTGGTGTGTCCCACCCGGAAATCTCTGTTTCACGTCGGTAACCGGGCTGGTCCGCCGGCTGGCCGGGAACGGCGCGGTCACCGGGCGGAGTCGAGAGCTCCCGGCTCCCTCCCGCTTGCGTCGGCGGCGGCGGTCCCAGGGATGCGTTACTGATGGCTGATGGTCCAGATCTTTCCGTAAGGACGCTGGGGCCCTGTCGGATCACGTCGCCGCTGGCGCCGTTGATCGGTGACAAGCGAACGACCCAGCATTATGTGGACGAGGATGACCGTGTTCTTCTCGACGACACGTTGTCCATGGTTGCACAACGTGATATGCCCGTCGACGCTCTCCCCGGATTCGAGCCGGCCGGGCCCCGGCGAAAGATTTTCTTTGATCCGTCCAAGACCCGGGTCGGAATTGTCACCTGTGGGGGGTTGTGTCCCGGTCTGAACGACGTCATCCGTGGCCTGGTGTTCGAATTGACCTCGCACTACGGCGTCACCAGAATCTTCGGTTTCCGCAACGGATACCAGGGGTTCATCGCCCAGTACGGCCACAGCGTCCTGGACCTGACCCCCGAGCTCGTCGGCACCATCAACGAGAACGGTGGAACAATCCTCGGAACCTCACGCGGGCAACAGGACCCGGAGGAGATCGTTGACTGCCTGGAACGGATGAGCATCACCATTCTGTTCGTCGTCGGCGGTGACGGCTCGCTGCGCGGCGCGCTTGAGCTTGCCCGGATCGCGCGCGAACGAGGTGACAAGATCGCTATTGTCGGCGTCCCGAAGACGATCGACAACGACATTCCCTACATCGACCAGAGCTTTGGTTTTCAGACGGCGTTCGGGAAGGCGGCCGAGTCGATACGGGCTGCGCACGTCGAGGCGACGTCCTCGCCCAACGGCGTCGGCGTGGTGAAGCTCATGGGCCGGCATTCGGGATTTCTGGCCTGTTACGCGTCGCTGGCGAACAGCGACGCGGACGTGGTGCTCATCCCTGAAGTGCCCTTCGCTTTTGACGGTGACGGTGGGCTCCTGAACTTCCTGCACAGGCGGGTCGAGGAGCGGGGCCATGCCGTCGTCGTCGTCGCGGAAGGCGCCGGCCAGGAACTTCTCGCGCAGGAGGAGCAGGGCCGGGCGCCGCAGGGCAGCGACGCCTCGGGCAACATCAGGCTCCGGGACGTCGGCCAGCTCCTCACCAGGCGGGTCACGGAACATTTCGGCGCGGTGGGCATCGAGCTGAATCTGAAATACATCGATCCGAGTTATGTGATCCGCAGCGTACCGGCCAATCCCTACGACAGCGTGTACTGCATCCGGCTGGCGCACGCCGCGGTCCACGCGGCGATGTCCGGCCGTACCGAGATGGTGGTCGGCCGGTGGCGTCGCAGGTTCGTGCACGTCCCGATTCCGCTGGCTATCAGTCACCGCAGTCAGGTTGATCCCGCCGGCGACCTCTGGCTGTCGGTCCTGGAGGCTACCGGCCAGCCGGTTCGCTTCGGCTGACCACCGGATCGCGTGTTCGATGCGGGCCGGTCTACGTGGGCCGGTCTACGTGGGCCGGTCTACGTAGGCCGGTCTACGTAGACCGTTCGACGTAGGCTGAGAGGGTGCCTGCCTATGAATACCGTTGTCGTACCTGCGACACCAGCTTCGAGGTGCGACGTGGCATCACCGAAACAGCCGCCGTCAGCACGCCGTGTCCGACTGGTCACGCCGACACCAGTCGGGTGTTCACCGCGGTCGCGGTGACCCGCGCGGGTTCGTCGCCGGCTTCCGGGTCGGCTTCGCTGCTGCCTGCCCCGTCGGGTGGCGCCTGCTGCGGCGGTGGCTGCTGTACCTGACTCGGCGCTGTATGGCCCGATGGGCTCCCGCGAAGAACTTCGCGGGAGCCCATCGCTTTTGCCGGATTATCATGCTCTCAGTTTGTTTTGGACTATATTTCCCTTATCTGTCGGTATTTTCGATTTAGTCTTTTTGTGCGTCAGGCACCTGTCGCCGGTCGCTCTAAGGCCAATCTCACACTTGCTGCTGTGTCACGTTGGGCGTCATTTGCTTAGTCTTACTAAGCAAGTTTTCGGATGAGGCGAGTGGTGTTCGCGGAGGGCTGCCAGGTGCCGGACTCAGATCGCGTCAGACAACGAATTTCGGATGATATCGGGATTGATCGGCTGCCGCCTGCGGCTGATCAATCCCCTGTACCAGGTCCCCGCTACAAGTGGATCGCCCTGTCCAATACCACGCTCGGTCTCCTGATGGCAACGGTGAACGGATCGATCGTTCTGATCGCCCTGCCGGAGATCTTCCGTGGGATCGACATCAACCCGCTGAGCCCGGGTAACACCAGTTACCTGCTGTGGATGATGATGGGCTTCCTCGTCGTCACCGCTGTGCTGGTGGTGACGTTTGGACGGCTCGGCGACATGTACGGCCGCGTCCGTATGTACAACCTGGGTTTTGCGATCTTCACCGTATCCTCGATCCTGCTGGCCGTCACCTGGATGCACGGCACTGCGGCCGCTCTCTGGCTGATCGGCTGGCGGATCGTGCAGGGCGTGGGCGGGGCGTTCCTCTTCGCGAACTCCACGGCGATCCTGACCGACGCCTTTCCGGCCCGCCAGCGTGGTTTGGCGTTGGGTATAAACGTGGTCGCCGGCATCTCCGGCACGTTCCTGGGCCTGTTGCTCGGTGGCCTGCTTGCCCCGATCAGCTGGCACTGCGTCTTCCTGGTGTCGGTACCGTTCGGGGTTCTGGGTACCTTCTGGGCCTATACGAGCCTCCAGGACAGCGGTGTGCGGCGACGCACGACGATGGACTGGTGGGGGAATATCACGTTCGCCGTCGGGCTGATCGCGCTGCTCGTCGGCATCACCTACGGCATTCAGCCTTACGGCGGGCACACGATGGGCTGGACCAACCCCTGGGTGCTCGCCGCGGTGATCGGTGGCGTGGTCACGCTGGTTGTGTTCACGATCATCGAGTCGACGGTGGTCGAACCGCTGTTCCATCTGAGTCTGTTCCGGATCCGGTCGTTCTCCGCCGGCAACGTGGCAAACCTGCTGGCGTCACTCGGTCGCGGTGGGCTCCAGTTCGTCCTCCTCATCTGGCTACAGGGAATCTGGCTGCCCCAGCACGGCTACAGTTTCACCGACACCCCGCTGTGGGCGGGAATTTACCTGGTTCCGTTGACGGTCGGCTTCCTGGTGGCCGCGCCGATTGCCGGGGTGCTGTCCGATCGTTTCGGCGCCCGGATGTTCACGGTGGGCGGCCTGGCGATCGTCATTGTGAGCTTCGCGTTGTTCATGTCCGTCCCGGTGAACTTCTCCTATCCGGTGTTCGCGTTGATCCTGCTGGTCAACGGCGTCGGTACCGGCCTGTTCTCCTCGCCGAACCGGGCCGATGTGATGAACGGATTGCCGGCGAACACCCGGGGAGTCGGCGCGGGTATGGCTGCCACGTTCCAGAACGCCGCGTTCGTGCTTTCGATAGGCCTGTCGTTCACTCTGATCGTCATCGGGCTTTCCCGCAGCCTGCCGTCGACCATGCTCAACGGTCTCGTGGACCAGGGTGTGCCGGCATCGACCGCGCAGGCGGCATCCGCACTCCCGCCGATCGGGGTGCTGTTCTCGGCCTTTCTCGGGTACAACCCGATGGAGCAGATCCTCGGGCCGCAGACGCTGTCAGCTCTGCCCGACTCGGGCGCCTACGTGACCGGCCGGGCCTTTTTTCCCAACTTGATCTCCGGGCCGTTCTCGGATGGTCTCGTCGCCGCCTTCATGTTCTCGATCACGATGCTGTTGATCGCCCTGGTCGCATCCTTCATGGCGGGGCCCGGCCGCAGGGCACAACCCGGGCTCGACGACGCGGAGATGGCGGGCGTACATCCGCAGGACTCAGACGCGGGCGCAGGCCTGATCCCCGCGCGCCGTTCGCAGGACACGGCGGCATCCGGTCATTCCCGGTGACTACCGCCGGGTTCACCGGGCCGTCGGGCGACCGGTACGCTGCCGTCGGTCGCCCGGCCTATGCGGTGGTCGCCTGGGCCTTCGGTCGGGTCTGGGGCACCGAATGCTGCCAGTCGGCCAGCAACGTCCGAATGCCGGTAACCAGCAGTAGGGGCTGGTCCAGCATGACATGATGCCCCGCCAGCGGGATTTCGATAACCGGCGCGACCCGCCCCAGCAGCTCGTACATCTCGGTGCCGATATCCGGTGTTATCAGACCGTGCTCGGCCCGGAACAGCGCGACGCGGCAGCGGACCTCCTTGAGAATCTGCGGCGACGGCCGGCGTCCCCGGAAAATGCCCGGATCAAATTTCCAGGTCCAGCCTCCCTCGACCGCACCCATGGACGTCCGCGCCACGTGGTTCACGACGTAGGGCAGCATGTTCGGCTGGTCCGGTACGGTTCTGAACCGGGCCAGGGCGTCGGTCACGGTCGGGTAGACGCGAAGTGGCCCGAATGCGGTCCGTTCGCGGGCGGCCCGTTCCTCCGGAGTGACATCGGCGACCGGAGCATCGATGATTATTATGCCGCCGATCTTTTCGGGGTGCTCCGCCGCGGCCATGATCGATGCCCAGCCGCCCATGCTGTGTCCGATGATGATCGGTGTGCCGCTAAGGCCGGCGTGCGCCGCCACGCTGACGATCTCAGCGGCCCAGCTGGTGAGGTTGTACTCATCGCGGCGCCCGCTGTCGCCATGGCCGGACATGTCGATGGCGACGACCCGGTACTCGCCGTCGATCAGTGGTGCGATGTGGTCCCACCAGCCCGCATGTCCGCCCCCGCCGTGCACGAGAACGATTCCCGGGCGGTCGCGCTTCCCCCAGCACCGGTAGCTGATCCGGCATCCGTCGACCTGGGTCGTGTGCCGCTCGGGCCGTCGCTCGAGTGCGGCGCGGAACCATCCAGGAGTCTCGATGTTCATGATCTGTCTGCCATGTCAGTTCTGCCATTCCGGATATGCGGTGCTGGACGGTGTCGTAATCCAGTTTGACCCGAGCCGGGTTGGCCAGCTGGCCGGGACGGTCCCGATCGCTATGATCGTTTGATCTGCTCACCTGGCGTAACTGTTGCCTGAGTGGCGTCTGGGCGAACTAGGTGATAAATGACTGTGTTCTCCGTTTTGTCCCTTCCTGCCAAGGAGGGACATATCCGGCGGAGACCCGCTGAGCGGCGTGGCGGAGGGAGAATGACAGGACGGGCAACGGCGGCGGATGGTGGTCCTATGCGATATGCGGTCGTGGCGGACCTGCACGGCAAACGCAAGGCGTGGCGGCGGGTGCTGGACGATGCGCAGCGTCGCGGGGCCGACCGGATCGTATGTCTCGGCGACTACCTCGACGCCAAGGTGCCATGGCGTAGCCATGACAGCACCACTCGGCGGGACCTCACCGACGTGGTGGAATCGGATCCGAGACTGTGGCGCGAGTTGGCCGGCGTCGATCTGGTTCTCGGCAACCAGGAATGGCGGATCCGCGATCTGCTGCGGGATGAGCAGACTGCCGGAGATCTTGATGTTCTACTTGCCGCACCCGAAACCCGCATGATCGGGGCTGCCACCGCAATGCACGGTCACCAGTTTTCCTGGGACCACGGGCCAACTCGTCCCGGATGGCCCACGGTGGCCTACCCCCGGTTCGCGCAGCTGCCCGACGTCCCGATCCTGATGGTCGGCCACTCCCACCAGGTGCTGCTTCTGGACCTGCTCTCGCTCGGGGAGCCGGCCGACCCGACCGACCCGACCGACCCGGCCGGCGCGGTGCTGGCGCGGCGTTGGCCGGTCACCCCGGGGATGGCGATCCCGGTTGATCCGGGCGGTGCGCGGCGCCTGCTTGTCAATGTCGGTCCGGCGCGGGGCAAGCCGTCGTGCTGGCTTCTCTATGACGACACAGCGTCCGAACTGACCTTCCACGAAGCCGTATCCGGGCGCTCATAGAGCGCCCGGCAACAGGGACGTGGATCAGGGAGCGGGGCCGGAGCGCGGGTACCCGGCGTCGCTGTGAGCGGTGTTCGCAGGTCATCCACCGCCGGTGTTGATGAATGCCTCGATGGTGGTGGCCGGGATGACGCCGAGCGGCCGACCCTCGTCTTCGACCGTGATCGTCGTGCCCGCAGGCGCATCGCGCAGGGACTCGTTGACCGCGGTGGTGAGAAAGTCACGCCAGTCCAGGAAGATTTCAGGTAGGAAGGTGTCGATCACGCCTGCCAGCGGTCGGGCCGGGTCGGGGACCTTGCCGAGGTCCGCCACAGTGATGATCGAGGAGCGGATGAGGTCGGCTTCGAGGTGCACGACCCGGGCGTAGCGCACACCCGCGTTGCGCATCTCGCGAGCGGCCTCGTCACGGGTGGCCGTGTCCTGGAGCTCGATGAAGGGCTCCACCTTGTCGACAAGGCCGACCACACCGGCGAGATCTCGAATGATCTTGTCCTGTGTCACGTTGCAGTTCCTTCCCGGGTGCCGGTCCTGGGAACCCGGCGGCCGCTGCGTACTGGGATCTGGGCAGTCGCGCCGCCAAGGTGTCCACCGGTCGTCGTGAAGCTGTCAAACACGCCCATTTTCGGCGCGTTGGGTAATAGTTGCATCGTTGTGATTCATCCACGTGTTCACGGTGGACTATCTGGGTCATCAGGTGACATGCCCCACGATGCCCGGGTGGATTTGGGTGGCAATGGTCTATCTTGTTTTCTGGTCACAAGCGGGGTGTAAACCGGGATCCTGGTGGTCATTCCCGGGCTGCCCGGCGACCCTCGGGTCGCCGTTCCAGGAAGGGATCATGGAAGGTGTCGCGGACCAGAATGATCCTGCCGGCTTTCCGGCAGGTGACCCGGTAGCGTCGCTCTGCGCAGTGTCCGGACCGGAGACGGTCGTGAACACCGATGTGTTGCGGCCCGAAGGGGGTGTGCAGGTGCAGGTTCCAGCGGCGCGGATCGTCTTCCCCGAAGCCGATCGCGCGGAGATCGCGTCCTTGACGTCGGAGATCCTGGCTAGCGGAGCGCTGACGCTCGGCGCGCATACGAAGGAGTTCGAAGCCGCGTTCGCCGCGGCTCACGGTGCCCCTTTTGCCGTCGCGGTCAGCAGCGGCACCGCTGCTCTTGAGATCATCCTCCGTACCGTCGAGGTGGCGGATGCGGATGTCGTCGTGCCGACGAACACGTTTGCGGCGACCGGTTTCGCGGTTCTGCGGGCCGGCGCGAATCTGATCTTTGCGGATGTGGATGCCGAGACGTTTGCCCTGAGCGCTGCGACAGTGGCCGCCGCGCTCACGCCCCGCACGCGTGCGGTGGTCCTGGTCCACATCGGGGGGTTGATCACTCCCGAGGTCGACGACATCCGGGCGCTGTGCGACGAGCGCGGCATCCTCCTGGTCGAGGACGCCGCCCATGCGCATGGTTCGAGCCATGACGGCCGCTACGCGGGTTCGTTCGGTGTGGCCGGGGCGTTCTCGTTCTATCCCACGAAGGTCATCACCAGTGGTGAGGGCGGGATGATCCTCACCGCCGACGAGCGGGTGCGGGACGAGGCGGTGATATTCCGGGATCAGGGGAAGGCCGGATTCCTCGGCAACGTCCACATCAAGCAGGGTTACGCCTGGCGGATGAGTGAACTGCATGCCGTCACCGGCTTGGTGCATCTCCGCCGGTTGCCCGAGTTTCTTGACAGTCGTAACGCCGCCGCCGCCGCTTATACGGCGGGACTCGGTCAGATCGAGGCACTCGAGCCGATTCTGGTACCAGCGGGCGGCCGCAGCAACTACTACAAGTACCTCGCGCTCCTGCGGCCGGGCATCGACCGGGTGCGGCTGAAGAAGGAGCTGAAAGAGCGTCACGGCGTGTCGCTGTCGGGTGAGGTGTACGAGGCGCCTCTGCACGAGCAACCGGTGTTCGAGTCCTATGCTCGGGGTAATCACCCGGTCGCGCAGGACGTGTGCGCCCGGCACGTATGCCTTCCTGTCCATTCGGATATGACCGCAGCGGAGGTGGATCATGTGCTGGTGTCACTGGCGTCCGCCGTCGAGGCCCTCACGGTCGCGATCTGACCGGGGGATCCGATCCCACCATCTCTGACTACATGATCCGACCCCAAACCTGACGATCTTGGACGGATGACCTATGCGTATAACCGTCACTGGAGGTTCCGGTTTCATCGGAGCCCACCTGGTGGACCGGCTCCTGGACGCCGGCCATGACGTGATCTCGGTAGATCTGCATGCGCACGTAGCGGACCCGCGCGCCGATCACCGGATCGTCGACGTCCTGGACCTCCCCTCGGTTACCTCAGTGTTTGCCGACTGTGACATGGTTTTCCACCTCGCGGGCATGTCCAACGTTGATCATGCCTTCGCCGATCCGATCCGGACGGTGCGGCTCAACGTCGAGGGCACGGCCAACGTGTGCGAGGCCGCACGCATCACCGGAGTGCGCCGGGTTCTGTTCGCGAGCACAGTCTGGGTGTATGGGGCGAGCGGCGGTGATCTGGATGATCCACAAGCGCTGACCGAAGACGCGGAGTTGGCGATGAACCGCGCCGGCCACGTCTACACCTCGACCAAGATCGCAGCGGAGCTGCTACTGCACAGTTACCAGCAGACCTACGGCGTGGACTTCACGATCCTGCGGTACGGCATCCCGTACGGTCCCGGCATGCGCGATGAGCTGGTCCTGGCCCGCTTCCTGCGTAAGGCGATCGACGGGGAGCCCCTCACCGTCGCCGGCGACGGGCAGCAGTTCCGTAACTACGTCTTCGTCCGTGACCTCGCGAATGCGCACGTGCTTGCCATGGACGACGCGGCGCGCAATGAGACGATCGCCCTTGAGGGTGACGAGCGCGTCAGCGTGCTGGCCATGGCGCAGGCGGTCCGGGACCACTTCCCGGGCGTCGAGATCGAACACATCCCGGCCCGTCCGGGTGACTTCCGGGGTCGGTCCGTATCGAACGCAAAGGCCCAGGCGCTGCTGGGCTGGCGGCCGACCACCCGCTTCGCCGACGGCGTCAGACAGTACGTCGAGTGGTACCTGGCGGACCGGCAGGCCAGCAGCGAGCAGCCGGTGTCGGTGCCCGCCCGGCGGGCCGACGGGGTTGGCGTCCCAGCCTCCGCCGAGTAGAGCATGGTGGGCGATCACGCGGACGAGGTGACGGAGTCCCCGGCGAACCGGGGAGGGCAGCCTGACCGGCGGGCGCTGTTGCTGTCGGGTTCGCTCGGGATGGGCCATGACGTCATGGCCCAGGCATGCGCGCACTCGTTGGCCCTGCGCGGGTTCTCCACCCGCACATTGGACTCCCTGCGCATGATGGGCGGCCGGGCCGGGTCGGCGGGTGAGGGCGTCTTTCGCGGGATGCTGGCCGTCCCCGGGCTGTATGACGCTGTGCACTTCTCGCAGATGCGTCCCGGTGGCGGACTGTCAAAGGCGATCGAGGCGGCATCGTCGCGTTTTCTCGTACCCAAGCTCCGCACGGAACTGCGCTACCAGTCAGTGGAGTTGTTGTTGTCAATCTTCGCCACCGGGGCTGCCGCAGCCAGCAGGGTCAAGTCCGAACATTCCCGGATGGTGACCGCGGTCTTCTGCACGGATGTCTGCGTCCACCGGCTGTGGGTACATGAGAACACCGACCTGTACCTGGTCACATCTACCACGGCCGCACGGTTCGTCCGGCGCTTCCATCCGGACGCGAGGATCGCTGTGGTGCCCACGCCGGTCCGTCAGCCGTTCTACGATCCACCGACGCAGGAGGCGGCCCGCGAGGCCTTCGAGATCCCCGCCGATGCACGGTGTGTGCTGTTGATGTCGGGTTCCTGGGGTCTCGGGCCGCTGGTCGAGGGCGCTCGGGCCCTTGCCGAGGCCGGCGTCTGGGTACTCGTGGTCGCTGGACGCAACGTCTCGCTCGCTGGCCGCCTGCGAGAGCTCGCGAACACGCACCCGCAGGTCGTCCCGTTCGGTTTTACCGACCGGATTCCCGCATTGATGGCAGCGAGCGATCTTGTTGTCACATCGTCGGGTGACACCTGTAGCGAGGCGCGGGTCATCGGTCGTGATCTGATGCTGTTGGATGTCGTGCCTGGCCACGGCCGGGACAACCTGCAGCTTGAGCTCGACCGGGGCCGGGCGGACGTCACCTCCGCCGATGCGGCATCCTTGCGCCGTTCAGTGCTGGCGGCCCTCGACCGCACCAAGCCACCGTCGGTGCGCGTGGTCGGGACGCCGGAGGCGTGGGAGCAGGCATTCGGCGGCGCGCTCAGCCAGGTTGAGTTGGCCAATGGCTGGTGACGGCCTGATTCCGCACAGCACGAACACGAACACGAACCGGATCCTGGAAGACGTGTGAGCGACGCGCTTGTCATCGGCGTCCCGGTTGCCGTTGTGTCGGCAGCGCTGTACGGGACGGCCCCGCTCATCCAGGCCGTTGCGGCGCGCCAGGCCCCGCCCGGTGGCGGGCTGGGGCTTGGCCTGCTGCTACGTCTCGTATTGCGACCGCTGTGGTTGCTCGGACTCGCCGTCGAAGCGGGGTCGTTCCTGCTGGAGGTACTGGCGCTTTCGGTGGCACCGGTCGCCCTTGTCGCTCCGCTCATGGCGGGCGACATGGTGGTGTTCTCGCTGCTGGCCCAGCGGTTCCTGGGAGAGCGGATCAGTCGGGTCGGCTGGCGCGGCATGGCATGCATGGCCGCGGGAATCGGTCTGCTGGCCGTTGCCTTCAGCCGTGGGGCACAGGTCGGCACCCCGGCGAGCGATCAGGATCTGGGTTTGTTCCTGGCTTTCGGACTGGGGTTCACAGCGGTCGGGGCGTGGCTGGCCAACCGGGCGGGGCACGCGGGGCGGATCGCGCAGGCGGCGTTGCTGTTCGGATTATCGGCCGGGGTCTGCTATGCGATCGCAACGCTGGCGACCCGTCAGGTCGGTCTGTACCTGGACGACCATGAGTTGACCGGGCTGCTGTGGACGCCGACCCCCTATGTACTGATCGCCTTTTCCGTCCTTGCCCTGGGCCTGGAACAGCGGGGCCTGCAAGGTCGGGCCGCTGTGATCGCGTTTCCGGTGACCAGCGGGGTCTCGGCCTTTCTGCCGGTGATGCTCGGCCTGACCCTCTTCGACGAGTCGGCGCCGCAGGGGCTGCAGATGGTGGCGTTTGTCGTCTCGTTGGGGCTGGTCGCGATCGGGATCTTCGGTCTTGGACGGGACCGGGCCGCGAGCGTCGCGCGGGAGTCGGCGACGGTCTGAGAACCCGACCTGGGCTGATTGGCTGGCAGACCGGTATACGACCCAGCTGGGCGACACAACTCGACGACACAGCTGGGCGACGCCGCTGGGGGCGATACAGCTGGGCGACATCACACCGGTGGGTGCCGTTGTGTTTTTATTGTCGATATTTGCTGGCGTGGCACGTTGGTTGCCCGACCAGGGGGAAAATCTGCTGTCGTCGACTATTGTATGTACGGATTATTCGGGTATGGTTGTTCTCGTGGGTATGTTTTGGTAACCATCTGTAATTGGGATGGACCATAGTCAGGCGCTGAGACGTGAGGCGCTGAGACGTGAGGCAACGGCCGCAAGCGACATGCGGGGGTGGCACAACGTGTATTCGGATGGAGTGGGTGGCCCCTACCAGGTAGTGCCGGTGACGCTTCCCGTTGATCTGGTGGAGCATCTGGTGAGCCGTGTTGGAGTTCAGGGGCTCTCAGCCTATATTACGCAGGCCCTGATGCGGCAGGAGCCGATGGCGTCGCTAATCGATTTCCATCACATGACAGCCGTCGCGCTCGGGCTTCTACCGGAAGCCATGGAACCGTCGCGGCCAGCCCTGTACGGCCGTGAGTCCGTCCGCTAGCCGTTGTTCCCGCCAGGGTCCGGCGTCGAGCGGTGACGTACCAGCCCAGCCCGGGTCGATGGGTGCCGGCCGGGCGAGTTCGTCACCGCGGTCACACCACCGGCCGGTCCGCGGCGATTCCGTTCCGTGTTTTCACTGCCCAGACCGCAGAGTGAGAGGTGGCCGGCCGTTCGGGTTCACCCCCCCGATCACCCGGGCTGCCGGCCACCCTAGCTAGCCCGCCTTTAGAGCGCCCGGCCCCGCGCCGCCGCGTCCCTATTGCCGGTCGCTCTTAATTGTCGTTTCGGGTTGAACCCGGTGTCGGGCGGAGCATGGCTGGGTGCAGAACGCCAGCCGGGCCACACCGGAAGAGCTCGGCCGGTCGGCCGCTGTCGCGCCTGGTCGTCCGTCCTGTCGGGAGCAGGAAGCCCGGGGTGCCTGTTACCTTGCGGTGGAAATTGCGTGGGTCGAGCCGGACGCCCCATACCGTTTCGTAGATCTGGCGAAGATCCGCCACGGTGAATTCGGGCGGGCAGAACGCCGTTGCCAGCGGCGTATATTCGATCTTTGCACGGGCCCGTTCCACCCCGTCAGCCAGGATGCGCCCGTGGTCGAAGGCGAGTGAGTCGTCGCTGGCGAGCAGTTCGTCCACTGGTGCCCACCGGGAAGCCGTCGCGTCTGTTCCCGCCACCGGCACCGGCAGGTCGGGGGCCATGGCGAGATAGGCAACAGTGATCACGCGTGTCCGCGGGTCACGGCCAGGTGCACCGTAGGTGGCCAGCTGCTCAAGGTGCCCGGGTAGGTTCGCAAGGCCGGTTTCCTCGTTGAGCTCCCGGCGGGCGGCGACCGCCAGGTCCTCATCGGGACGAACGAAGCCTCCGGGTAGCGCCCACTGTCCGCGGTAGGGCTCGATGCCACGCTCCACCACGAGCGCGCACAGCACGTCCTGGCGGACCGTCAAGATGCTCAGGTCGACCGTCACCGCAAACAGGGAGTAGTAGTCCTGGGTACTTTCAGTAGCCACTCATTCAGCCTATCTCGTCAGGTTGACGAAAACTCGCCCAACCAGTTATCGTCGAACAGACGATAACAAGCAAGCGAGGAGGCGCGACGGTGGCTGACATATCGAAGGTGTTGTTTCTCCGTCACCTGCGTGGCACACCTACCGCGCACATCCAGCACCTGCGCCGCGGACGGGTGGTCCACGAGGGGATCGGCCAGACTTTCTGGTACCGCCCGCGGACGGCCGTGATCAGCGAGATCCCGCTGGACGACCGGGAGTTACCGCTGCTGTTCCACGCGCCCACCCGTGACTTCCAGGACATCGCGGTGCAGGCGACGGTGACTTTCCGGATCGCCGACCCGGCCATCGCGGCGAGCCGTCTGGACTTCGGAATCGATCCCGAATCCGGCACCTGGCGAGCCGCTCCGCTCGAGCAGCTCGCTGGCCTGATCACCGAGACCGCCCAGCAACACGCCTTCGAGCTGCTCGCTCGTACGGTCATGACGGATGCGCTGGTCAGCGGGGTCCCGGCCGTGCGAGCGCGCATTCTCGACGGTCTCGTCGGCGATCCGAGACTCACCGAAACCGGAATCGCGGTCGTGGGCGTCCGAGTCGTTGCCGTACGACCGGAGACGGACATGGAGAAGGCGTTGCGGACGCCCACCCGAGAACAGGTCCAGACCGATGCTGATCGTGCGACCTACGGCCGTCGAGTGGTAGCTGTCGAGCAGGAACGCCGGATTGCCGAGAACGAGATGCAGAACAAGATCGAGCTGGCCCGTCGAGAGGAGCAGCTCATCACCCAGCGGGGTGCCAACGACAACCTGCGGGTCACCCAGAAAGCAGCGGCGGAACGCATTGCCGCTGATGGCGAGGCCGAGCGGACCCGGGTCAGCGCGGCTGCCACGGCCGATGCCACCCGGTTGGTCGGCGCGGCCCAGGGTGAGGCGGACACCGCGCGCGTCGCCGCTCTGCGGGACCTCGACCGGTCGGCTGTGATTGCCCTGGCCGTTCGGGACCTCGCGGGGAACCTGCCCGGCATAAACACGTTGACGATAACTCCGGACCTGCTCACCGCCCTCGTCGCCAGACTCGCCGGATCGGCCGTGCCAGTTGTCGCACAACCGCTCCCGGCTGGCTCAGGCGGGCCGGCGGCACCGGCGGCACCGGCGTCGGTGGACGATGGGAACTGGCGATGACCCTCGCGCCCCGGGTGGTGGTCGTCTACCGCCGTACCGAATACGCCGAACTGCTCGACCGCCACGGCACCCGGGGCCAGGCCGCGTTCTTCCTTGCCAACAGGGACCGCGACCTGGTCGAGGTCGAGGCACGCCACGCGGCCCATCGGGATGCCCGTCGGGCGGTCGCGGCAGCCATCCCGCCGGACTGGCGGCGGGGGGAGGTCGAACGTCGCGACCTCGACCGATTCATGTTTGCCGCGGACGACATCATCGTCTGCGTCGGCCAGGATGGCCTGGTCGCCAACGTGGCGAAATACGTCGAGACCCAGCCGGTGGTGGGCGTCAACCCTGAACCGGGTCGTAACCCCGGCGTCCTGGTCCGACACCGGCCGCGGGACATCGGCGGGCTGCTGCGCCAGATCGAGGCGGACAACTCCGGTGCGGCGCGCCGAGGCCGCGACGGCACCGCCGCAGATGACGTGATCATGCGGTTGACCATGGCGGAAGCTGTGCTCGACGACGGTCAGCGACTGGTGGCCCTCAACGAGCTCTACGTCGGGGACAGCGGGCACCAGACTGCGCGCTATGTGCTGCGGGCGCCCGGCCCTGACGGTCAGAGCACCGAGCGACAGGCATCGTCGGGTCTGCTCGTCGGGACCGGGACCGGTTCCACCGGCTGGTGCCGATCGGTGTGGCAGGAACGCGCCAGTGGCATCGGTCTGCCGAACCCGGAGGCACGGGTGTTGGTGTGGTTTGTCCGGGAGGCGTGGCCGTCACCCGCTACCGGCACGAGCCGTACCGAAGGGATGATCAACGGTTCGGCACGGCTTGAGCTCCTGGCCGAGTCCGAGCGGATGGTCGTCTTCGGCGACGGCATCGAGACGGACACGTTGACGCTGGCCTGGGGTCAGCGCATATCCGTCGGTATCAGCGAGCGGTACCTACACCTGGTCTGAGCCTCGCAGTTGAAGGGTTGCGGGCCACCGGAGGGCATCCTGGGCCAGGTTGGCGGGCGGTCATGGCCCGAACCGTTCCATCGCCTTGCGGACCCGGGAGTTCGCCTGGGCAAAACTGATCTTTCCGTCGACGTACGCCGCGAGAGAGTTGCGGCGCACCCGCTCGGCGCGCGGGTCCTCAAGCGGGGTGTTGAGCAGGTTGGTCGTGGCAGTGGCCACGCTGATCACCTCCCGTTGTGCGGAAACAGGACGACGAAAAGCCAGCCTGGCGTGCGTCAGGCGTGAGATGGATCAGGGGGCTCCCGGGTCGGTGGGGTTGGTAATCCCTGCCCGCGAAGCGATCGATCGCCTATGTTCCGCCGGCGCGCGATCGACGGGCCCGGCTGGATCTGAGGCTCGGATGCAGGGGGAGCCCGGCACGCCCCGACCTTCGGGCCTCTGCCCAGGCGATGGCGTACATAGCGGCTTCGCTCCCTACGACGGCGGGCACCAGTACTCGACAAGATGATCGAAATCTTCACCCAACATTGACCACGAGGTCAACATTGATCAAGAAGGCAACTTTGACCAGGAAGACGATGTTGTCTGGGAAGACGATGTTGACCAGGAAGGGAACAGGGAAAGAACTGTGACCCGACCTGGCCTCTACAGAGTGCGCTGTCGTCGGCCCGATCGCAAGGGCTTTTTCGCGGTGTCGTCGTACGTGCTCGCGCAGTGGCCGCGTCGGTCATGTCGCGCGGCACGGTGGTTGCGAGCCGGTGCTGCTGTGCGACGGTGCTGCTGCGACGGTCGGGGTCGGACGGTAGGTGTCCGTCCGACCCCGACCGTCACCTGTAGTGACCGGCACTCATCGTGACTCGGTAACCAACGTGGTACTCTCAGACTTCAGAGAGTATGATGGCGTGCGGCGCAGCTGTGAGCGGTAACGTTGCGTTGATCAAACGTCGTTGTGATCAAACATTCCGGTCGGTCAGGCCCGGTCGAACTCGCCGTCCCTGGCGCCCGCGAGGAAGGCCTCCCACTCGCCGCCGGTGAAGGCCAGAACCGGCCCGGACGGGTTCTTCGAATCGCGGACGAAGACGCCCTCGTCAGCTACCGCAACCTCTACACACATACCGCCGGCACCATTGCTGTAACTGCTCTTGCGCCAATCGGCGGTCTCGGCATCGATCGTGGGGCTGGCCAACCTGGTGTTTTCAGTCATTTCATTTCCTCCGTCACTCTGGCTATCATCTCGAGGGACTGGTCGGGGCGGAGCGCGGCGGCCAACAGGTAGTCGGTCTTCAGCCGGTAGTGCCGAATTTCCGCCGCTCGTTCAAGATAGAGGCTCCCGGTCGCCTCCTCGATATAGACCACGTCGTGGTCTGTCGGGTCCGGAAAGCCGAGGATCGCGAATGTACTGCCCATTCCCGCGTGGGCACCCGCGGCGAAGGGTACGACCTGAATGGTGATATTGGGCAGTTCCGCTCGCTTGATGAGATGTTCGAGTTGGACGCGCATCACGGCCGTGCCGCCAACCGGGCGGTGCAACACCGCCTCGTCGAGGACGACCCACAGCCGAGGTGGGCTCTCGTGTGTGAGGCGATTCTGCCGGTCGAGCCGGAGCGCGACCCGGCGTTCCACATCCTCCTCGGCGATCTCCGGATTGTCGGCGCGGATGACGTGCCGGGCGTACTCGGCCGTCTGCAGCAGGCCATGGACGAGCTGCGCCTCATACACGCTTATCGAGGAGGCGTCCCCTTCGAGTCCGATGTAGATCTCGAACCAGGGCGGAACCACGTCGTGGTAGGTATGCCACCAGCCACGTTTACGGGACTCGCGGGCAAGGGCGAGGAACGCCTCGCGCTGAGCGTCGTCCGTTACGCCGTAGAGCTGCAGGAGATCGTGGACGTCGCGCGTCCGGACGGGTACGCGACCGTTCTCCATTCTGCTGATCTTCGAAATAGAGCAACGGAGGAGTTCGCACGCCTGCTCGACTGACACGCCGGCCCTCTCGCGGAGTCGGCGGAGTTCGGCGCCGAGTCGCCGTCGCCGGACAGTCGGACCACTGTTGGTACCCATTGGTCCTCCTTGGTGATCGGCGCCGGACGTTCGTCCAGGGTCTGCCGGCCCCAGGCGGCGCCTCGCGTCGTTGTCGTCAGCCCAGGTAGAACACCGCTACCTGGGCCTCCTCCGCCTCGCGACGCATCCACCTGGCATCCGACATCCCCCGAGCAACGTCCAGCGCCGACCACTTAGCATGGTCTATTGCTACATAATGCCACTGTCTCATCACTCCCATCGGGTGGGGTTGAGCATTCTGTGGTGACACGGTCACAACGGCTGTTGCGGGGGGTCGTCGGTCCGGTCCATGCTGTCTTCGGGATCACTTTAAGTTTGTTCTCTACTTCGAAGGGTGAGTTGTTGATATGGGTGCGATGGGGGGAGATCAGGTGGACACAGGTGAAACGATGATCAGACGCAGGTTTCTGGTCTTTGACGGAGACGGCGAGCTCGTCGCCACCTTCCCCGAGTGGGGCTCAGCCCACGCATGGGCACACCTGCGGGCCATGGAACCGCGCACGCCACAGCCGGTCCAGGTCGAGGACAGATGCGACCGCCGGACGTGGACCATCGAGGCGGGACGCTGCCGGATGACGGTATGGCGCCGCGATGTCGAATATCGCTCCTGTGCACCGGACGCCGCGGTGGCGATCGGCCGGCGGGAGCATGCCCGGGCCTCCTGACCGGCCGGCATGGGCGGCGGCAGGGCCTTCGATTCTCGTTGAGCGGCTGCCGTCGTGGACCAACCGTGTGCTGAATGGCAGCTTTTCAGGGTATGTCTGAATAATCAATTCGATGGCGCGTCGCGGACCGCGCGGACGGCAGCGATCGCATCGTCCGTGGTGAGCCCGCCGCCGGACGGGATGCGCCATGGCACGTCCCGAGATCCGGGTACCATGGTGGAGCTCTGAGCTTCCATGGTGGAAGGAGGTTCGATGGCGCTGAACATCAAAAACGACGAAACGCAACGACTCAGTCGCGAGCTCGCCGAGTTGACCGGAGAGAGCATCACCGCCGCTGTGACTGTTGCCGTTCGTGAGCGCCTCGACCGGATGCGTGCCGATCGTGAGGGCGCTGAGCAACGAGCCGCCCGCATTGTGGCCATCGGCCGTCAGATTGCTGCCGCTGTGTCCGCGTCCGGCCTGAGCATTGATGATCTTTATGACGAGCGTGGGTTGCCGGCGTGATCGTCGACTCCTCTGCGCTTGTCGCCGTCGTCCGGGCCGAACCTGACGCGGCTCGTTATGCTGCTGCACTCGTCGCGGCGAACCGGCCGGCGATGTCGGCCGTCAACTATGTGGAGGCTGCCGTCGTCGTGGACTCGGTTCGTGATCCAGTCGCGAGCCGAAGGTTCGACGAACTCGTGATGGTAGCGGGCATAGACGTGGTCGCCGTCAGCGCAGCGCAGGCCAGCATTGCTCGGCAGGCATACCGCGACTTCGGGCGGGGCAGTGGTAGCCCCGCCCGGTTGAATGTCGGAGACTGCTTCGCGTACGCGTTAGCGGCGCAGAGGCGGGAGTCGCTGTTGTTCAAGGGCGCGGACTTCACTCATACCGATCTGGTCGCTGCGGACATCCCCGACCAGTAGTTCACCGCAACGAACCAACGGCTAACGTGACAGGATGAGCCTGCGCCTGAGCCGGATTGCGGGTGCCGTAAGGATGAACTAGGCCGATCTCGCCGCAGTGGCGTGAGGACGCAACGGCTGCCGTACCCAATCACGCCCACGTGTCGTGATCGCGTTGCGGTGGGCGGTGGGCGGTGTGCTAGTGCGTGTTTCGTCGGCGATGTAGCCGTAGGGCGGTCAGGCACAGGACCAGGACTGCCGGGCCGACGTGGATGGCCATGACTCCGATGTAGTGCGGGCCGCCCCAGTCGTTTCGATAGGTCTCGGGATGACTGAGGTCGTCGACGGCGATCACGAATCCGGCTCGCACGACGGCGAAAGCGCCGATCGCGACCACGATGATGCGGATGATGCCACGCCGCAGTCGGGTACCCCACCCGCGGCTCGGTGCGGGTGGGGGCCGGCGTGCGCAGGCCAGCCCGTCCTCGTCTCGTCCTTGTCTCGCCATATGATGCATCGTATGGCGTAGTAGATGCGGAGTGCAACCGTCCACCAACGCGGGCCACGGTACGAGGGCGAGTCTGCGCCTGAATCAGCTCGCCGAGGCGGCTGAGCTGCTGACCAACGATCCGCTCGCCCTGCTGATCGGGATGGTTCTGGACCAGCCGATGCCGCAAGGATGGAGTGGGCTGGCGCGCTGACGCGGTGTGCCGCCGTGGTCCGGTACGAAGACAGTTGCCGGCGGATGAGTGGCGCAGGTCACCTTCCAAAGGTGACAGTACATTGTCGCCGTCCTCGACCACGATCGAGGCATGACACACATCGCTACCGCGCGTCCCGCCGGCCCTCGTCCCGATGACGTCGCCACGACCGGGCTTGACTGCCTCGCCGAAACCGCAGCGTTCAACGCCGCATTCGAGGCCAAGGCGAAGTCCCGTCCTGACCGGGCGAGGCGACCGGATGCCGTGATGCTGGCGGCTCTGCGGCGCAATCGACTGGGCGGCGACACGCCGCCGGTGCGTCTGGCTGAGGCGCACGACCGGGATGTTGAGGTCGACGGGGCACGTGTGAAGCTGCGGGTCTTGGTCCCGAGCGTGGTCGAGGGCGTATACCTGCATATGCATGGCGGCGGCTGGATGTTCGGCTCGGCCGATGGGCAGGACGAGCAGTTGTGGGACCTCGCCCGTACCGCGCGGCTCGCCGTGCTCAGCGTCGACTACCGCCTCGCCCCCGAGCACCCGTTCCCCGCGGCGCCGGATGACTGCGAGCGTGCGGCGCTGTGGCTGACAAGTAACGCCGTGACGGAGTTCGGCACCGATCGTCTTCTCATAGGCGGCGAGTCCGCCGGCGCCCATCTGTCGCTGACCAGCCTGCTACGGCTTCGGGACCGGCACGCGATCACGAATGCGTTCCGAGCGGTCCACCTGACATTCGGCCCCTTCGATCTGTCGATGACGCCGAGCCAGCGGCTGTTCGGAGCGCGCCCGCTACTGACCAACACCGACTCGCTTCGGACGGCCTACGATGCGTTCCTCCCCGACTGGTCACCCGAACAGCGGCGCGACCCGGAGCTGTCGCCACTGTACGCCGACCTGTCGGGAATGCCGGCGGCGCGGATCGTCGTCGGGACGGCGGACCCGTTGCTGGACGACTCGTTGTTCCTGGCCGCGCGTTGGCGGGCCGCCGGCATTCCCGTCGAATTGGAGGTCGTGGCCGGGGCGATGCACGGGTTCACCCTTTTCCCGCTCACCGTTACCGAACAGGAGCTGCGCAGACAGGCCGAGTTCCTGTCGCAGGTGTGAGGTAGCTTTTTTGACGTGACACGGACCGATCGTCTCTATGCGCTGGTGGAGGAGTTGCGTGCAGCAGCACCGCGCCCTCTGACGGTGTCGACGCTCGCGCGGCGGCTGGAGGTCAGCGAACGCACCGTCCAACGCGATCTGAAGGCAATGACGGAGACCGGAGTACCCATCTACAGCGCGAGCGGGCGCGGCGGCGGCTGGTATATCGACTCGGCGATGACTCTGCCGCCCATCAATTTCACTTCCCGTGAAGCCCTCGCGGTGGCCGCGGCGCTGGCCGCCGCGGAAAGCTCGGCACCGTTCTCCGACGGCGCCCGCGGCGCGATGCGGAAGATAGCCGCGTCGCTGTCGGGTCAGGTCTCGATCGCGGCGCATGACCTTGCTGCCCAGATAGTCGCCATGCCTTCCCGTATTGACCCGACGGTGCGCGCCGCGGTCGAGCGGGCCGTTACCGAACGCGAGGTGCTGTGGTTGAGCTATCTGGATGCGAACGAGCAGGCTTCCGAGCGCGAAGTGGAACCGATCGGTCTGCTTACCGCCCAGGGCCGGTGGTACCTGCTGGCGTGGTGCCGCGTACGGCGCGCCTCACGCGGGTTCCGGCTCGACCGTATCCAGGCCGCCGCCCCGACCGGCCGCCCGGCGCCCCGGCGAGACCTCGCCGACATGCTCAGCTCGGCCGCCCCGGGCGCTGTCACCCCGCCCGCGCTGGACTCCCTCACCACACATGCTTGATGGCGGCGGAACTGCCCGGCGAGTCGGTGGACCAAAGGCCGACCGGCCGGAGTAGGGATATCGATGGCATCTGAAGCGGCTGGCTTTGCGGGTCAGTGGCAGTTCTCCCTCCGCTTCGGCCAGCGGTGGAGGACCTGCTGGGCGCCGGAGCAGTCCTCTCGAAGGCCACCGATGCCGTCCGCCCGTCCGAGCTCCGGTCGATGCCATCTCCGGATGAGACCGAACAGCGCGTCTCCTGATGCCGATGTCTAACGAGCGCGTTCGTCCGGTGAATCATCTGGTGAGTCCGGCCAGCCCGAGGCTCGCTCCGCCGGCGCCATCGCTTTCTACCGTGATGTTTTCGGCGCGGTGGAGCAGGAACGGCACATCGATGAAACCGGCAAAATCGTACACACCGACCTTGTGGTCGGCGGGGTCCGGATAGCCGTCAAGGACGAGGACGACGGGGATCCGGCGCCGCCGCGTCTGGGTGGGACACCGGTCATCATGGCCGTGGAGGTTCCTGACCCGGACGCCACCGCGGCGGCGATGCTCGAACGGGGAGCGGCTGTCGTACCCCCCGGCACCATCAGCCGCGTCCGTGGGGAGTACGACGCCAACCGTCGGCTTGTCCGGCTGTCCGGACCTGTGGCCCCCGTCAGGCGTTCAGCCAGTTACGCCGGTCTCGCGCCGCGGCATAGATCCGCTCGACGTGGGCTGGCTGCCACGCCGCCGAAAGATCGCCGAAGGTGGCGATCTCGTCGTGCCGGATGGCCCGGACGTGGATGGCATGGGCATCGCCACGCGGGCGCGCCACGGTCAGGTTCGCCGGCTGGACGAATGCCAGCACCGCCTTGGCCTCCACCGCGAATCCGCAGGTCTGACTCAGCACCGCCGAAGCCCGCTTGGCCTCGGCCTCGGCCTTTCGCACGTACGGATACAGTTGACCGCCCACCTTCACCATCTGGTCGCCGACCCAGATCCTGGCGCCGGCGTGGTTCTTCGTGTTGAAGGTGAACACCCCGCCCGGGCCGATCAGAAGATGATCGATGTCGACGTTCCGGGGCAGCGGTATCGAATGCACTACCCGCCAACCCCGGCCGGTGAGCCGCTCCAGTTCCGCTCCCACCGCCTCCTCTCCGACCAGTCCCTTGCGCCACCCGTCGATCTCCGACGGCCGGCGAAACAGACGGTTGAGCAGGGCGCGCCAGAAACCCGGCGTCAGCTCTTCGATCTTCGCGCGGATCGTCGCGCCGGGCGGGTTGCCGGCGAGGTCGTCCGCGGGATCGGGCGCTGCACCAACCGGGCCGCTCGTCGTCCACCCTGGCGGCGTAGATACTTCCGGCGTCCATCCGGCCAGCGGTGCCGACGTCGGTACGGGCGGCGGTGGCGGCGGCATGGCGGGCGACGGCAGTGGGTCGGCCGGGGGCGCCGGCCTTTGCGCCAGGTAGGGGGCGAGGGCGTCGACCACTTCGTCCCGATTGACGTCGAGCAGGACGTTGAGCTGATGGGTCCGCAGATCGAACCAGGCGGCGCTCTGCCCGTCCGGAAGGTTCACGTAAAGCCGGTCCTGCCCACGCCGGCGCCACGGCTTTACCTGTAGCTCACCCATGCCCATGCCCATTCCTGTCGCCGAAGATGACGGATCAGGGTGGATCAATCGTCTTTGCCGCGCGCCGGATCGGCCGTCTTGTGGACGGACGACTCCCGTACGGTGCGACCACGCCACACTATCTCCGGGGGAAGCGCTCATCCACCGGTTCTGCGACGGTCGGAAAGCCGGCAGCCCGTAATACCATCAGTATGAGGCCGCTGACCAGCGCAATTACCGATCGGAACCGAATTCCTGGGATCTTTGGCGTTCGCTACTCTTCGTGGAGAGGAATGCATGCCTTATTACACTGCGTATGCAGCGTGGTCTGCGGTACAACCGCCTCGCTGGCGCGGCGATCGTTACGGAGTTGTAGGCCCGCCCGAGTGCGGCTACGCATGATGTCACGACGCCTGGCGGCGGATAGTGCTGGACGCGGTCGGTCGTGTCTCCACCGAGCGACGTCGGGGTGGATGCGCCGGAGTTCGAGGGACGCGGAGTCCTTGGAACCAACCCATTCGAGACCGTCGAGCAGACAGCGGACGCGGCGGGTCTCACCTGGAGAGGATCGTGTCCTCGGCGTGCTCTGTGTCCTCGTCCGTCTGACGCCGTGACCGTCGGGTGTCTATGTTGATCTCAGTTTCTCCCCGCCGTCCTCCGGGACTGGCGGGATGGTGCTGGACCAGCGGGTATCGGAAAGAACAAACGCGGCGTGATCTTTGGCGTGAAGATCGCGGCTTGACAGTTGGACCCGAGGGATGTTTATGCCCTCCTGAACGACCCGGCTAACAGAAGTGGCAGCGGCTCGATGCGCATCTGGGCTGGTAGACGATGCGCTTGCACTATGGCTGGGTGAGGTCAATCTTCACGGGGAACGGAGCCGCAGCTTCGACGACACCCGTGTGGACATCACCGACTCGGTAGGTTCCCGCGGCCGGGTCGAGCACATAGGTATAGACGAGAGGGACGCCGGCGGCGGAGTGCTCGATCCGCCAGTAGAACTGGATGCCGGCCCGGGCGTACTGCTCCGGCTTGAAAACACGGTCCGTGGTTTCAGAACCCGGTGAGACCACTTCGCCGACGAGGAGGATGTTTTCCGGGCGCATCGGGGTGACACCGACCGCGCCTGCCCGGTATACGACGATGTCAGGCCGCCGGACCGTCAGCGGCACATCCTGGAGCCGGACATCGAAGTCAAGATCGGCGAACCACCCCGGGGCCCCGGCCAGCTCCATGGCATTGGCGACTTTCCTCGCCAGCCGGTTATGCGGCAGGGAGGCGCTGGGGACCATGACGACCATCCCGTCCACGATCTCGATGTCCTTGCACTGTTCTTCGGACAGCGAGTTGTACAGCTCCGCTGTGATCTGCTGGTGCATCCAGGCGGGAGCGACCATCTCCGCGGTCACGGCGCACCTCCCTGAATTGGCGCCCCTGGATCGGTGGCAGACCTGATGCCTCACGGCAAGCGTAGCGCGCTGGTCGTGTCTGCCTGCACTGTTCGATGACCGGGAGCGCGTGTGGATGCTCGTCGACGCCCCCTCAACCTGCGGTACAGCGTCAGGCCGGTCAGGAACAGGACGAGGATGGCGGGGCCGACATGCACGGCGATGAACCCGATGTAGCGAGGGCCGCCCCAGGCGTGTCGGTAGGTCTCCGGACGGCTGGGGTGTTCGGTGGCGAGGATGTATCCGGCCCGTGCGACAAGGAAGGCGCCGGCCGCCAGGAGGAGAAGGCGGACCGCCGCGCGTCGTAGCCGGGCGCCCCAGCCAGCGGCTGGCGGTGACGCTGGTCGGCGTGCCGTGATCAGGCCCACCGTGATCAGCCCCGCAGCGACCACAGCGGCTACGGCCAGTCTCCTCACGCCGGCTCGTCTGCGCGGTGCCGGGTGCGGCGCACGATTGCGGAGCCGGCCACCAGCGCCGTTGGTGTCAGGACCGCCACCAGCGCCAACGCCCGAAGCGGGGTGGTCGGAGCCCAGAGGATGTTGTCGGTCAGCCCTGCCCGTACGGCGGCGACCTCCAGGGCGGCCGTGGCGAGTACCGATTTGGTGATCTGGGCGAGCCACGTCCAGGACTGAAGACGGAGCTCGACGGCGTGGCGCAGGACGTCGATGACGGTGGCCAAGGTCAGTGGAGTGTCCTGGAGGAGCGCGGCGAACTCGTCGCCGTAGCGTGCCCGCCACTGCCTGGGATACATGGCGAGAAGAAAACGCCTCATGCCTGGGCCAGCCGTGACTGCCCGGTCTGGACGACCCGAGACCAGGTCGCCAACTGCGCGGTCAGTGCCACTCTTCCCGCCGTCGTGATCTCATAGGGGCGGCGGCGATCGTCGCTGGGTAGCGGGGTGATCAGGCCGCGTTCCACCAGCTTGGTCAGTGAGCCGTACAGGGTGCCAGGGCCGAGCCGGACCCCGGTCTGTTCCAACACATCCGCGGTGATCGCGTAACCGTGCTTGGCGCCGTCGCTCAGTGACAGCAGGACCAGAACTCCCGGCTCGCCGAAGCGGGCCAAGCCCTCGTCCCGTCCGAATCTCGCCATGCGATGCATCGTATGGCGTAATAGTCGGGGGCGGCAAGACACCGCTGTACGCGGGCCTGCCTGCTGGCGCGCTCATTGTCCGTGGCCGCGGCCAGCGGGTGGGAGGTGATCGACGAATGATCATCCTCCGCGGGCGGCTTGCGCGGCCGTCCTTCCGGCGGGCAGCCGACTTCGCAACGTTCCGGGGACGGCCGACTACACAGCCCTCGGACGGGTGGTGTGGCAGCCCCCGCCGCACGGTCGGCTACGGTGATGTCGTGGGACTGCACCTGAGCCAGATCGCCGAGGCGGACGAGCTGCTGACCAGCGACCCGTTGGCGCTACTTATAGGCATGGTTCTGGACCAGCGAGGTTCGGAAAGAACAAACGTGGCGCCGACAACCAGTGCTGACTATGACGGCCATGGCTCGCCGGCCTTCTCTTGAGGTGAAAGCGCCGTGACATTCGACGCCGATGTTCCAGACGGACGGTTTCCAGCCGGGCAGCAACCTGTTCGGGGTTTCGTCCGAGGCCGTGACGAAGGCCGTCGGATCGATCTGCCGAACTGGTCGATGCTCGTCAAGGTCACGGATTAGGAACGGACGGCGTCCCATCCCCGGATCGCACCATCCGGCGTGCCCGCTGGCGGGAACCGCGCCTACGGCTGGCTGCCGGACAAGCGGACCAAGGACGAGGCGGAAGCCGCGCTCTTGGTCGCCGGGGTCGACGACATCCTCGAAGGTGTCGGCCTCCACACGATTTGTCGCCGCTGGAATCTAAGTTGTGCGGCGGTCGGGCTGACGATGCTGGAAGGAGCACACGGCTTACCCGGTAGCTCGGCCGGTTGGAAGGGCTGGCGCGATTGAGATCGGGCGAGTTTATGCGGCAGGCCCGTAGCCGCGCACACGGCTCTCGTAGCGAATGGCTGCCTCCACGTCCGCCTCGGGGATCTTGTGAAGTCCGGCGATAGCCGCGATGGACTCTCCCGCGACGAATCGGCGGTAGAGGCTGGCCGTCCGAATACCCAAAACGGTTGGCTCCCCCAGGTCGTGCAGCGGATCGAATACGACGGGGCTCGATTTGTTGTCCGGATAGAGCCGGACCGCTATTCCTCCTGGCTCGAAGTCAATCTTCTGGACGAACGCTTCGGCTCCAGGCGCGAGAATGAGTTGTCCGTTGCGAAGGACCACCATGGCAAAGCTCGCCCGTGATGCCTGTCTGCTGCTGCACATCGAGGACCAAGTCTCTGTTCGCGACGTATGGCCTGGCGTGAGCGAGGGGGTACGGCACCCCAAGGCGGTCGCGGAGCATCTGCACGACCGGCCGAAGCTGTTGCAGGCTCACCCTGTGCCTGACGCGGTACTCGCGGAGGTAGCCAGCCTCGACGAACTCACCCCAGGTGACCGTTTCGCTTCCGGTGCGACGTGGCCTGATTACAGGTTCGTAGCTGGCGCCGGCTCGGGTGTAGCCGTCGATCCAGCGCCTCAGCGTCGCTGGCTTGACGCCCAGCAGACGTGCGGCTTGGCTCATCGTGTAGACCTCACGCTCGAGTACAACGAGGCTTGATGGCTCCTGACTCGATGGCGACGAGACCGTCAGCGTCTTCGGGGTGCGTTCCCAGATCGCGAGGATCTTCGCGAGCGGCTCGTCGTCCTCGTAAAAGTCTCCCTCCACAGTGGTCATGACCGTATCGTGCACCATGCGGCGCGGCTGTTCCATTCTTCCCGGTGGACAGCGCGGACGTGCGCGGTCAGCTGGTAGGCCTTGGCAACCTGTGGGGGCGGCTGGACACCGCGTCGCCTCAACCGTCGGTTCATGTCCCGCATCGGGCTGGCACCCAAACGGTTTAGCCGGGTGCGCCGGTTTCAACGGCTCCTGCGCGCGGCCGGCGGCAGGGACGATCCGGACTGGGCGCGGCTGGCAGTGGACTGCGGGTTCTATGATCAGGCCCATCTGATCAACGACTTTCGGGACCTGTCAGGGCTGACTCCGGGGGCCTATCGCCCCCGCTCGGTCGATGTGCCCAACCATGTGCCGGTGACCGACTGATTCTTCCAATCCAACCTGGTCGGACGCGGCGACGATACCGCCATGCAGACGCCCTTCGTTGCCTATCCGCGGCTGATCGTGATCAACGCAGCCGACGCCATCATCTTCTACCGCGACGTCTTCGGCGCGCAGGAGAAGGAACGACACCTCGACGCTGGCGGCCGGATCGTGGATGCCGAGCTGACGACCGGCACGGCGCGAGTATCGGTCAGGGACGAGGGATTACGGCGACCCGGCGCCGCCGAGCGTCGGCGGAACATCGGTCATCATGGCGATGGAGGTTTTCGACCCGGACGCCACCGCGGCGGCGATGCTCGAACGGGGAGCCGCTGTCATCCACCCGATTGCCGATCATCCGTACGGCCGGGCCGGCCGGCTGGTGGACCCGTACGGCCACCAGTGGATGCTGCTGCGCCCAGCCGATGGATAGGCCACGACGATTCACGACCTGACAGCTCGACGGTTCGGCCGGCCGCCGGGCAGCGGTATTCGGGTGCTGCCCGGCGGCCGAGGCGGCCTGGTCCTTGAGCGTCAGCCAGGACAGCCTCGCGGGGGCGTCACCCGAGGCGGGGCTGCCTTCTATGCTGTGCCGGTGAGCCTGCACCTCAGCCAGATTCCGGAAGCGGACGAGTTGCTGACGAACGATCCGTTGGCGCTCCTTGTGGGCATGGTGCTGGACCAGCCGGTTTCGGAAAGATGGAGTGAGGTGGGACGATCCTCGTCCGTTTGACGGCGGACCCGTCCCGGTTGCGGTCCCTCATCCGCGCCGGCCATCCGTCTGTCCGGCTGGCCGTTCGGTGCGCCCCGGCCGGACCCGTCGAGGTCGTCGAGGTCGTCGACGCGACCCGGATCCGGGCGAAGATGGCCGAGGCCATCGAGGATGTAGCGGCGATCGTCGCGACGAAGTGGTCCTTGGCGTGTCCTGCGTCGCTGGTGGTTCCGCTGCTGCCGGTCTCGGTCAGAGTGCGCCGAATCCGTGTTGCAGCCGGGCCAGGGTGTCGTCGACCGCAGCGGCCGGGTCCCGCTACGGCGAGGACGTCGAGGGCCGCCTGGGCAGGTCGAGTTGGGTGATCATCATGATGCCGATGATGGCGCCGCTGACCGCGACGACGTTAGGGTCGTCCGCTCTGCGTCCGGCGTGTTCTGTCACGGCCAGGGCTGACGAGGTTGGATCGGCAGACCTGGCGATCTGCTATTGGAAGACTAGAAACTCTGTCATTGGTAGAGTAGAGATGTGGTCGACTATCGGCGCCGTGTCCTTGACGGCACACTGGACGCACTTCAGCCGCATCTTCGCGCTCTGTCGATCCACGGGCCGAAGGCAGTCGGCAAGACCGCGACCGCGATGCGGCGTGCAGCGTCGATCATCGATCTCAGCCTTCCCGGCCAGCGTGAGATCGTGGCCGCCGATCCGACCATCCTGACCCGGCTGCCGGGGCCAGTCCTCGTCGATGAGTGGCAGCGTCTTCCCGAGGTGTGGGACCACGTGCGGCGCGCGGTCGACGCCGGCTCGCCAGCAGGCCACTTCATCATCGCGGGCAGTTCCGCACCGCGAGGGGCGGTGGTTCACTCGGGCGCCGGGCGGATCGTGCCTTTGCGGATGCGCCCGCTGAGCATGGCCGAGCGGGACGTCGACAAGCCGACTGTGAGCCTCGCTGCGCTCCTCGACGGAAACAGCGACATTGGTGGTGCCACCTCGCTTCGGCTGACGGACTACGTCGAGGAGGTCACGGCATCGGGCTTTCCCGCTATCCGCGGCCTGCCGTCGCGGGCGCGTCGAGCCGAACTGGACGCGTACCTGGACAATGTCGTTCAACGGGAGTTCCCCGAGCAGGGCTACCCGATCCGCCGACCGACGGTACTGCGCGCCTGGCTCGCCGCCTACGCCGCCGCCACGTCGACGACGACGGCCTACTCGAAAATCCTGGATGCGGCGACTCCCGGCCTGGGTAACAAGCCAGCCAAGGAGACCACTCTCGCCTATCGCGACGCCCTGTCGTCGCTGTGGCTGCTCGACGCAGTACCACCGTGGATTCCCAGCCGAAACCATCTCGAACGGCTCGGCCGGTCTCCCAAACACCACCTGGCGGACCCCGCGCTGGTCGCACGGCTGCTCGGACTCGACGACTCCGCGCTGCTGCGGGCCGAGCAGGGCAGCACCACCCTGTCGGCAGGCACGATCCTCGGGGCCCTGTTCGAGCACCTCGCCGCGCTCAGCATTCATACCTACGCCGAGGCCGCCGAGGCCCGGGTAGGCCACCTGCGCACCCAGAACAACGACCACGAGGTCGATCTGATAGTCGAGCGCTCGGACGGCCGCGTGCTGGCGGTCGAGGTCAAGCTGGCGGACCGGGTCGAGGATTCCGACGTCAGGCACCTGAATTGGCTACGAGACCGCATCGGAGAAGATCTGATCGATGCCCTCGTGATCTACGCGGGCGAGCACGCCTACCGCCGACGTGATGATGTCGCCGTAGTCCCGCTGGCACTTTTCGGTCCGTGACCCACTGGGGCGGGCGGCGCCGCGGGTTCCGGTCCGAAGCTACCTGGATGCCGACGACCACGGCGCCTGCCGGGACTACACCGACTACACGGCGATCTGATCGCCGTGGCCTGATCGCCGGGGGCTCCGGCGGGTCGTCACGAACCCTGCGTCCGCCCTGCGGCTGATCTCGTGATCAGGATCGGATCTTCCGGGGTCTTCCCCGACGAGGTGGCTCCGGGCGCCATGCCCGAAGATCCTCCAGCGTTTCGTCCCTTTCCTCAAGGAGCCTGGAGAAGTACTCGGCGAACGGTAGGCCTGATGCGGACTCACACACGGGGCCTGGCCGTCCCCACGCGTGTTCCAGCCACGGAAGGAGCTCGTACAGGGCATTCAGGAGCGGCGTTATCCGTGACCGCTGGTCGCTACCCACCCCGTCGGCCGCGAGGAGATCGGCTAGGACCTGCGCTCGTTCGGCCGTCTCCCAGCCGGCCCATCCGATCAGGGTCTGGTCCGGCATGCGTGGGTCGAGAGGAGGGTAGGAGATGAAACGCTCGTTGGGAACGTCGAGTTTGCCGCGGATTCGCCAGTAGCTTGGACGCAGAAAATCACCGGATGTGTACTTCGGTGGCACCATGGATGCCGTCTGAGAACTGGGCTCACTGGCGTCCTCTGCACGCTGGTTCGCCCAGACCGTCTCCCAGTCGGCCCGCTTCACGAGACCCGCCGGAGTATGCCGCAGAGCCGCCGCGCACGGGACGTGCCCCTCGACGAGAAGATCGGTGAGGACCTCGGCTGGGTCTCGGTCGGGTGCAAGGAGCGCCGCGACCGCGACCACCTGGGGATCGGCCAGGACGAGTCTGGCCAGACGACCAATCGTAAGCGGTCGAGGGTGGCGGAGCCCGTCGCGATCCTCTTGCCAGAGATGCTGTGTCTCGCAGTGGTCCAACAGCCACCGGCGAATCGCGCCGGCCTGCATCGTGTCCCAGCCGTCGCTGTGCCACCGGCGCTTGAACTCCGGCCTCTCCAGCAGGCTCAGATCGTCGCTGCGCTCGATCGCGTCCACTCGACGGACGACGACATCGCGGTATGCGGCCGGCCACCTTTCGGGGATCTCAGTGATCGGCGTCGAGCCATGGCGGGAGAACCAGGTCGTGTTCTCCCCGCCTGCTGCGACCCTCCTGGCCAGCACGATCTCGAACGCCCGCTCACCCGGACTGATCGGTGGGATGCTCTCGGCCGGAGCGAGAAGAGTCTCGCCGGGCTCGGGGAGGATGCCGTAACGGGCATACATCGTCCAGTCCAGCTCCTCCTGAATCGCGACCATTTCTCGCCCGACGCTCTCCCACCGGCGTCGGGCCTCGGCCAGGCGTGCCCCAGTCGGTGCTCCGGAGGCGCTGACGGCTTCCGGGGTGCAGGCTGCTCGCTCCTGAGCGAGTCCATCCAGGAGACCCGACTGCCACGTCGTGAAATCACCGGGAAGAGGAAGGCCCTGGAGGTTGGCCCCGGTGAACTCGTAGAACTCCTGCCATGCCTCCCCACCGCCTTCCTGCCTCAGGCCAGATCCCTTACTGTTGCCGTGCTGCTTCAACCAGAAGCATGCGGCCGAGCTGTTGAGGAGTCCGACCAGGGAGACGTACCGGGCTCGGGTGGAATCCTCCGGAAGCTCGATGACCGGCGCCGACTGCAGTGCGACGACGCGCCCGCGCTGCAGCGCGAAGTGGTTGTGGCTTGCCACCCAGGAGAAGGTGATCGCGGTTCCGTCGCCGCCCGCCCGCGCCGCGATCTGCGTCCAGTCGTACCAGGGCCGCCCAGCGGCGCGGTGCAGGGCGCTGGCGGCACGGCGCTCCTGCAGGGTCGTTCGGTAGGGCCAGAGCCGGTCATGGATGCGCGGGTAGCTGCGAAGGTCCTCGATATGGTGATCGTCGCGTCGGGGGAAGAAGCCGGTCCTGCCGGTCTGGACGGCCCAGTCACGCACCTCGAAGCCCGTGGTGATCCGAACCAGGCCTCCCTCCTCCGCTGGCCCGAGTCTGCGGAAGACGTCTGGCGGTGCGACGAAGACGTCGTCCGCACCGGTGATGGCCGAATAGCCGATGCGGATGGCGACGTCCCCCAGCACGGATTGTCTGGACATGCGGGCGATCAGGCTTCGCGCGGTGCTGTCGGTCAACTGCCACGGAAACTCGCGAAGGACACGCCGGTCCAGGCTCACGGACCGAGTCCAGCGATCGGCGAGGCCGACCGTACGCGCGTGTCGACGGATCGACCGCCATACCTGACCCTCACGAGGTACAGGTGGCAGTGTGGGTTCCCCGCGCTCTGCGAGCACGACGACCAGAGGCTCCGACACGTCGGGTCGCCGGTTTCGGCCGATCAGAAGCACGGTCGGGGTGCCATGCCCGGGGATGTAGGCGCCGGACGTGTCCAGGACGTGTGTCAGTGTCACCTCCTCGGCGAGGAATTCCGTGGCCAGCCGTTGCCCGAACTCCCGCCTCATGAAGGAGTTCGAGGTCAGGATGCCGACGTGACCGGCGTTCCGTCCGTCGGCGTCAGCCGGACGAGCCAGCTGGAAGAAACGCTGTGTGAAGGGGACCGCCAGCGTGTACGACCCTCGGCAGGTCTCGTACTGCTCCCGGATGCGACGGCTGAGGTTCTGGTCCCGGACGGCAAGGTAGGGCGGGTTCCCGACGACGACGTGATAGCCCCTCCCGTGGGTCCGCTCGGTTTCGTCTGCCTGCGCCGTTTCTGGTCCGAGTAGTGAGTCGCCGACCCTGATGTTGAGTGGCCAGCCGAGGTTCGCCACATCGACCGGCCCGACCACCCCAGCGGCGTGCAACGCGGTCACGAACAGCCGAAATCGGGTGATGGCGACCGACGACGGGAGCAGGTCCACACCGTGCACCGCTGCCAGGGCCTTGCGTACCTGGTGACCTGCGGAGAGCTCAGGCGCCTTCCGGCTCCACGCGCTGAACAGGCGGTCGAAGGCGCCCAGAACGAACTGCCCCGAGCCGCATACCGGGTCGATCAGCCGAACATGCCTGTGCCCCACCTCCTCGATCGCGGGATCGAGCGTCAGGTCGAGCAGGAGATCCGCCACGAAGTCAGGCGTGGGTACGAGGGCGTGCTCCTTTCGTCTGGAGTCGGAGAGCCGCTCGTAGACATCCGCAAGGAAGCCGGTGCCCAGCGTCGGGTCGGTGAAGTCGTGCCGGAGATCGCCTCCCTGGTCACGACGGTTCCAGAAGGACACCAGGGTGTCCGCGGCATCGGGGGGGATCGTCAGCAGTAAGTCGGATGTGAACACGCCGTCGAACACGGTCGAAAATCCCGTCCGCAGGAACACCGCCAGGCAGGATATGAGGTGATCAAGGGCGGTTCCGCCGTAGCGGGCGTCAGCCTGTGGGCCTGCGCTGCTGTGGGACATCGACTGCGGCGTCGCGAGTCGGGTCCCGGTGGGGACGAGATGGTTGTCCTCGCAGAAACGAAGCAGGAGCGTGGTCACGACCCAAGCAACGGCTGTGTCTGTCGCCTGTGTGGCCGAGCGGCGCGCATCCGACGCCAGAGTGGTCTCCAGTGCCCGGACCAGCCGGGCGAGATCGTCGGAGAGAGCTTGGCGATCGATCATCTGGGACCTCTCCTGGGATTGCTGCCGCGAGAGCTGCCGAGCAGGACGGTTGGATCGAGACTCCGATAATCCTCTGAGACGTGTTGACGTGCCCTACGGTACTGTATGCGCGTGCTCGTCTGAAGTGCTCGTGGGCGGGTTACCGGACGCCGGGTCTGGCCTGGGAGAGTCTCGATGGAGCGCAAATCTGGACATGCTGCGGCGAGGAGGTTGCCCCTCCGGGCCCCATCCTCGTCCGTGCAGGTAGTCGACAGCCTTCTGAGTCGGCTCCAAAAATTTCCGTCACTGGTTGTGAGACTGTGATGCGAGGGGAGGTCGAGGAGCCCATGAGCGCCGCCCCGACGAAGCGCACCATGGCCTACGAGGACTTGGCGCGAGTCTTCGAGGTGATCAATGGGGCGTTCGGCGGCTGCCCCTGGTGGCAACCGCGCCTTCCCCGCTGGTAGCGGCGGTCGGTGTCGTGACCGCGCTGAGCATGGTCCCTGTCCTGGCGATCGCGGGTCTTGCCGTGTCGGGGGTGACCAGCCTCGTCAAGGTGTGGCTGCACCTACGGTTTGCCCGCTACATAACGGACAAGGCGGCAGCTCAGGGTGTGATCCTGGACCCGCAGGCCGTCATTGCCGCAGCTACGGGCCCAGTCGCCCCGCCCGTCCCAGCCGCCCCGCCCGCGGCAACCGTCACTCCTCCGGAGACGTCGCCACCTGCCGGATGACGGCATTCAGCGTCTGAGGACGGCGTGCGTAGTTCGATGGGTCGCACCGTACATCCCGTACCGCTGCGCCTGTCCCTGTTGGTGCCGCTGACGACTACGAAGCGTGCCGGCACAACCTAAACCACACGGCGATGTGGTCGGCGGCGCGACGGCCGCTGTTCCCAGGCCGGCTACGGTGTTCGAGTGGGACTTCACCTGAGCCAGATTGACGAGGCGGACGAGCTGCTGACCAACGATCCGCTCGCCCTGCTGATCGGGATGGTGCTGGACCAGCAGATACCGCTGGAGCGGGCGTTTGCCGCGCCGTATGAACTGAGCCGGCGGCTCGGCCGTCCCCTGTATGCGGCAGATCTCGCCGATGCGGACCCCGACGAACTCGGCGCGGTTTTCTCTCGGGTGCCGGCACTGCACCGGTTCCCCGCGTCGATGGCCAAGCGGGTCCAGGCGATGTGCCGCCTGGTGGTCGACGACTACGACTCGGGCGCCGCGAACGTCTGGCTGACCGCGACCGACGGCAGTGAGCTGCTGCGACGTGTCTCGGCGTTGCCCGGGTTCGGGCCGCAGAAGGCCAAGATCTTCGTCGCGCTGCTCGGGAAGCAGCTCGGCGTCACCCCGCCGGGTTGGCGGGAGGCGTCGGCTCCCTTCGGAGAGGACGGATCGTTCCGTTCGATCGCCGACATCATCGATACGATCACTCGTGACAAGGTCCGCGAGTACAAGAAGGCGCTGAAGGCCGCCGCCAAGGCGTCCATCGGCTGAGCAGGGTCTCTCCAGCGCTGAAGATCGGCGTGAGTTTGTCATCGCGTACGCTTTTCGGGCCGGAAACCGTACACAACGACAAACTCGCGCCGATCATGCTCTGTGGGGTGGCCGCGGACGGGATCCGCACGACCTGAGGCTGTCGCCGAGTCGGCGCTCGGGCGCCATGGCCGCGCTCCGGGGTGCAACAACAGCCGGCGGATGTTGATGCTGGGTGCCCCGTACGCCTCAGGCGCCTCGTGTACCTTGTGCTACCTGTTCATTACCTCGTTCACCGCGTCGTCTCCTTTGTGACATCTGATGGGCGTGTGTAGATAAGGAAATCGCCGTTGCGCGTCGGAATCGCAGGTCGATAACCTGCGGCACGCCGTGTAGGGGGAGAGAATGAATTTTCGTTCATTGCCGCGAAAGCTGGGTGCTTTCGCGGTGGCGCTCGCCACTGTGAGCGCATATCTGGTCGCCGTTCCCGGGCTGGCGCGCTCGGAGGTTCTCACCGTGTCGCAGGATGCGTTGCGCACCGGCTGGGACCAGGCGGAGCCGGGTCTTTCCCCGTCATCGGTGAGCGCCTCCGACTTCGGCGAGCTCTATTCTGTCGATCTTGACGGCTCGGTCTACGGTGAACCTGTCATCGCCGGGGGGACCGTCGTCGTCACGACCGAGAACAACAACGTCTACGGTATTGACGAGGTAACCGGCCTGAAGAAGTGGTCGATGTCGGTGGGTGCGCCGTGGCCGCCCTCGGTCATCGGGTGCGGCGATGTGGGAATCAACATCGGCATCACCTCGACGCCCGTTGTCGACAAGGCGACCAACACTGTCTATCTGACCGCGAAGGTCAATGACGGTGGCGACGTGCAACACCCTCATTACTACATGCATGCCCTGGATCTCACGACCGGCGCGGAGCGTAGCGGCTGGCCGGCGACGATCCAGGGCGCGCCCAGCAACGACCCGGCCGGCACACCGTTCGACGCCCGGGTCGAACTGCAGCGCCCGGGGCTGCTGCTGCTCAACGGGGTCGTGTACGCGGCGTTCGGTGGCCACTGCGACATCGGCAAGTACCGCGGCTATGTCGTCGGCGTGAGCACGACGACCGCGAAGCTGACCACGATGTGGGCCAGCGAAGCTACCGGCAGCGATATCGGTGGGGGTATCTGGCAGAGCGGCGGCGGCCTGATCTCGGACGGGCCTGGACGAATCATCCTCACGACCGGTAACGGAGTGTCGCCCGCGCCCGGGCCCGGCTCGAGCGTGCCCGGCCAGCTTGCAGAGGCCGTGGTAAGGCTTGGTGTCGGTGCTGACGGCAGGCTCTCGACGCAGGACTTCTTCACCCCGGTAAACGCCGCGACGTTGAACCAGAATGACACCGACCTCGGCTCGGGCGGTCCGCTGGCCCTGCCGGACGGGTTTGGCACCCCCACCCATCCCCACCTGCTCGTACAGGACGGCAAGGACGGGCGGGTGTTCCTGCTCGACCGCGACGACCTCGGCGGGCGCGGGCAGGGACCGCAGGGCATCGACGACGTGGTGGGCATGACCGGTCCGTTCCAGGGCGTGTGGGGTCACCCGGCGTTGTGGGGCGGCGACGGTGGCTACGTGTACCTGGCAGGCAGCGGAGGTCCGCTGCGCGCGTTGAAGTACGGCCTGACGGGCGCGGGTGAGCCGGCCCTGACCGCAGCGGGCACGAGTAGCGGCACGTTCCCGTTCGGTTCCGGTTCGCCCACGGTCACCTCCGATGGGACGACATCTGGATCCGCGCTGGTGTGGATGGTCTACGAAAGTGGCGCGTCCGGCTCCAACGGCCAGTTGCGGGCCTACGACGCGGTCCCCACCAACGGCGTGCTCACCCAGCGCTTCTCCGCGCCGATCGGGATCGCGTCGAAGTTCACCAAGGTGGCGACCGACGCCAACCGCGTGTTCGTCGGTACCCGCGACGGTCATCTGCTCGCCTTCGGCCGGCCGACCGGCGCGGTGCTGTACGGCTCGGCGACCGACTTCGGGAAAGTCCCCGTCGGAGTGTCCGCCACCGCCACGGCGCAGGTCACGGCGCGTGTTCCGCTGACCGTGTCGGCGATCTCCACGTCCGCGCCGTTCGCGGCGACGCTGCCGACGCTGCCGGTCACGCTTGCCGCCGGTGCCACCCTGAGCGTGCCGGTGACCTTCACGCCGACGGCCCCGGTCGCCACGGACGTCTCGCTCACGTTCACCACCGACACCGGACTGGCCTCGATCGACCTGCGGGGCATCGGCACGCAGGCGGGTCTGGGCGCGGACCCGCCGTCGCTCGCGTTCGACCGACTCTCCACCGGCGGCTCGAGTGCGCTGTCGGTGAACATCGTCAACACCGGCACCGCGGCGACCACGATCACTGGGGCCACTCTGCCCGGTGACCCGTTCGCCGTGAGCGGGCTGCCCGCGCCTGGCACGACGATTCCGGCCGGCGGCTCGGTGACCGCATCGGTGACGTTCGCTCCCACGACCGCCGGGACCTTCGCCGCCACCCTGACGGTCACCAGTGCTGACGGCCCGGTGAGTGTGGCGTTGTCCGGGTCCGCGGTCACCGGCGCCCCGAAGATGACGATCTCGCCGATGTCACTGGACTTCGGCCAGGTTCCGCAGGGCCAGGCCCGGACGGCGACGTTTGACGTCCGCAACGACGGCAACCTGCCGTTGACGATTACAAAGGCGAAGGCCCCGGTCGGTGACTTCGCCAGTACGCAGATCTCCGAAGGGCTCACGCTGGCCCCGGGCGAAGTGATCCACCAGTCGGTGACGTTCACGCCGACCTCGACCGGGGTGCAGGCCGGCTCGTACATCCTCACCGGCGATGACGGAGCGGGCGTACAGACCGTGACGTTGTCCGGCGAAGGCACCTCGCCGGACCCGAACAGCTTCCCGCCGCCCAGCCAGGGTAAATGGACGCTCAACGGGACCGCGGCGATGTCCGGCGGTGATCTGGTGCTGACCCCGACACAGCAGTACAAAGCCGGCTCCGCCGTCTACCCGGTGACCGTGTCGACCGACCGGTTGGCGATCGAGTTCACCGCGCAGATCGGTGGCGGCACAGGTGGCGACGGACAGACGTTCGCGCTGCTGGACGCGACCAAGACGACCGACCGGGCGCTGGGCACGAACGGCGGGTCCATGGGCTTCGGTACCCTGCCCGGGGTGGCGGTCGCCCTCGACACCTACACCCACGGCAATTCGCTCGCCGTGGCGACGGGGACATCCGGCGGATCCTCGACGTATGTGGCGCGCACGACCAACGTGCCTCACTGGCGTGACGGTACCCACGTTGTCGACGTGGTTGTCACCGGCGGCCGCGTGCAGGTCGCGGTCGACGGCCAGGCCAAGCTCGACGTCGCCGTGGCGGTGCCGGCCAACGCGCTGCTGGCCTTCACCGGTTCAACCGGTTCCGTCACTGATCTGCATGTGGTGCGCGACGTGACGATCAGCCGTCTTCCGTCGACGCCGCCACCGCTCACCGCGCCCGGATGGTCGCGCAACGGCTCGGCGACGCTGTCGGGCAGCGACCTCGTGCTCACGCCCGCAGCACAGAACCGCGCTGGGTCGTCGTTCTACGGCACCCCGCAGCCGACCGCCGGTGGTCTGCATGCAACGTTCACCGTGCAGATCGGTGGCGGCACCGGGGCGGACGGTCTGACCTACGCGCTGCTGGACGCCGCGAACGCCGGACCCACCGCACTCGGGAAGAACGGCGGCGGGCTCGGGTTCAGCGGTCTGGCGGGCTTCGCGGTCACGCTTGCCACCTATCGTGGCGGCGCGCCGTCGCACTATGTCTCGGTTGTGCGGGGCGCCGCCGGCACGCCGCCGGTCGTCCTGGCAAGTTCGACCAAAATTGGTGACCTGCGGACGGGTACCCACCTGATCGACGTGGAGGCCTCGGGTGGCCGGATCGTCGTCGCGGTGGACGGGATAACGGTGATCGACACGGCGGCGGACCTGCCGTCGAACGTACTGCTCGGGTTCACCGCTGGGACGGGTAGTCGCACCGATGTGCACACGGTCCGGAATGTGACAATCACCCATGGCTGACTGCCCCGGATGCGGTATGTGAGCCGCTGACCCGCCGCCCGGGAGCTGTTATCCGAAATCCATCCGCGACCGGGCGGATCAGCGGACGAATGGGTATCCGTTCCCGCTCGACTGGCGATCTGCGCCGGCGAGCGGGAATGTGATGGGGTGGAAAACGATCTGCTGCTCGCATTGGTAATTGTGACGGCACTGGGATTTGATTTCACCAATGGTTTCCATGACGCCGGTAATGCAATGGCCACGTCGATCGCGACCGGTGCTTTGCGTCCCCGGGTCGCGGTCGGGCTGTCCGCGGTGCTCAACCTGGTTGGTGCGTTCTTGTCCCTGAACGTGGCGGCCACCATCGCGAGCGGACTCGTGCAGAGTGATGCAATCACCTTGACCGTGGTGTTCGCCGGCCTGTGCGGCGGTGTCACCTGGAATCTACTCACCTGGTTTTTCGGAATCCCATCGAGTTCGTCCCAGGCCCTGATCGGAGGCGTGATCGGCGCCACCCTCGCGGCCGCCGGCACCAGCGGAGTGAAGTGGCAGGGCCTGGTCGAAAAAGTTATCATCCCGGCGATCATGTCGCCGCCGATCGCCGGCGGCATCGCCCTTGTCGGGACCTTCCTCATATTTCTGATCTCCCGCCCGGTACCGACCGGCCCGAGAGATCGCGGATTCCGGATAGGCCAGGTCGGGTCGGCGTCCATGGTGTCGCTCTCTCATGGAACGAATGACGCCCAGAAGACGATGGGTATCATCACCCTCGCCCTGATCACGAACGGCACGCTCAGCGCCGACGCGCAGGCGCCCGACTGGGTCATCGTGTCCTGCGCCCTGGCGATCAGCCTGGGCACCTATGTCGGTGGCTGGCGGGTGATGCGGACCCTGGGAAAGGGCCTCATCGAGATCGAAGCGCCCCAGGGCATGGGTGCCGAATCAGCGTCGGCGGCGACAATCCTGTTGTCGAGCTACTACGGGTACTCCCTGTCCACGACCCAGGTGGTGACCGGCGCCATCCTCGGATCGGGGGTCGCCAAGCGGGGTGCCGAGGTGCGTTGGCGCGTTGCCGGCCGCATGGCCGTCGCGTGGGTATTCACGCTGCCGGCGGCAGGCATCGTCGGCGCTGTTTCCTATGGAATTGCGGAGGGTATCGGCGGGGATCTCGGTGCCGCCCTCGTCTTCATCGCACTCCTCGCGGTGGTGATCTCCTTCTACTTGGCCTCGCGTCGGAACCCGGTCAACCCCGACAACATCAACGACGAATGGACCGGCGACGGGGTTCCGGCCGAGCCGGCCACCACCTCCAGCACCTGAAGGGCAGCGGGTCGTGAACAGTTGGATTGATTTCAGCGCGGTTGGCAAGATAATTGTAGTCGGATTGTTGGCGGGCGCGGGCCTGCCGGCCCTGTTCTCCGTCGGTATCCGTGCGCTGGCTCTGCCCGGCGGCGGCCGGCACGGAACCGATGCCGCCGCCGGCACCACGGTGATGGGCGGTAATACGGTGGGGCTGGTTCTCGCAGTTCTGTGCTTCGCCACCGTCCTGGCTGGGATCGGACTCGGCATCTACATCATCGTGGCGGCCTGACATGGCGCTTCCCGCCTTTCTTCAGCGCATCATCGACTGGGTCCGTCAGGGATATCCCGAAGGGCTTCCCAAACATGACTACATTGCGTTGTTCGCTGTCCTCGGCCGGCAGCTTTCGACGGCGGATCTGGAACGGGTCGCCGACGAGTTGGCGCTGTCCGGACAGCTGGCGACGGCCGACGACCCGCATGAAGTGGTCCGTCAGGCGGTCAGCGCGGCCACGAATGGACCTGTGGACGAGGCCGCCGTCGCTCGCGTCGAGGAACGCCTGCGGGCTGCCGGCTGGGACATCACGGAGCTGCCGCCGCGCTGAGTCCGAGGTCATGAGCTGGGGATGTCGAGCTGAAACCGGACGGTCCAGCCGGGCCGGCGTTCCAGCGAGCAGCGCGGGCTAGGAAGCGAACAGGACGACGACGGGGAACCCGCTCACGGTGGCTGCCGTCAGGTAGACCGCCGCGTGTGCCCACAGTGGCGTTCGGGGCGAGGGATCGAGCAGGCGCGAGATGCGAGCGATCAGCGGGGTATCGATCGGCGACCGGATGGGCGCAGTCGGCGGGACGGTCGCGTCTTTCACGCCCTTTGTACCGTGTGATCCCATCGTGTCGCTGCTGTGGCCGGCACGTGGCGGCCACAGCAGCCGGCCTCGCGCAGACAATCGGTGCTGGGGCACCCCTGTGATCGCAACCGCGCCCGCCGGCACCGGGGAGCGGGCGACGCCGAGCCGGGCCAGCGCGCGCGCGAGGGTCTGCCCACTGGTACATCGGGCGGCGGCGTCATCGGCGAGCATCTCGACCAGCAGCGACACAGCGGCGGTCGCCTCGCGTGCGGGCGGCAGGAAGGGGAACGTCTCCTGCCAGGCCACAAAGGGTTGGATGACGAGATCGTGGCGACCCCGGGCATGGGCTTCCTCGTGGGCGAGGACGGCTTCCAGTTCGTCCGGGGCGAGTGCGGCGAGTAGCCCCTTGGAGACGACGACCCGGGTGTGGCGTACTCCGGGTAGGCAGTACGCGACCGCGACCGGATGATCCAGCACGCGGAGCTGACCGCGTCGGCGGGTCCGTTCGCCGTGGTCGCCGTGGTCGCGGCCGGCGAGGTCGACCAGGTGGCGATGGCGGCGACGTTGCCGGGCCGTGCGTGAGGTGGATAGAGCCAGGACGCCGAACAATCGGGCGGCGAGCGCCGATGCCACCGCAAGGCCGATCAGGTTGATCCAGCTGAGCCCGGCCAGCGGCTCGCCCGCGGCCAGATGGTCGGCATGATCCCGCAGGCTCACCGGCACGTTCGCGGACAGCGGCGCGAAGGTGAAGGCGATTACCGCGATCAGGGCGGAGACCCCACCCGCGAGCCCGACGGCCTGCCACAGCACGATTGCCGATCGAGGGCAGCGGGACGGCCAGCGGGCCGCGGCGAGCAGCCGTGGGACCGGCCACGCGAGGACGCCCGAGAACAGAGCGAGGATGGCCGCGGTCATCATAAGGGGTGAACAGTACCTCTGCCAGGAGGCCGTGCGTCCTCCCGCTCCCGTTGCCCGTGGGCATCCGGCCCGGTGCTGGCTTGCCCCGTGGTTTCGGGCCCGGTGGTTTCGGGTTCGCGGGTATTCTGTCCGAGGGCGTCCTGGCCGGCGTCGGCTGGCCGGGTCAGCGCCCGGCGCAGGATTTCGGCTTCGGCGGGGGACACCGAACCGACGAAGCGGACCAGTGCCGAGTTGCGGTCGTCGGTGGTGTCGAGGACAGCGAGCATGGCCTCAGCCACCACCGCGTCCCGGCTGCTCGACGCCTGGTAGCGGTGCGCGCGCTCGGCGCGTTCGCGCTGGACGAATCCCTTGCGCTCGAGACGTTCCAGAACCGTAAGGACGGTGGTGTAGGCGAGGTCCCGTTCGTGGTCGAGGCGAGCTGCGACCTCACGCGCGGTGAGCCAGCCGTCTGTATCCCACAATACGTCCATGACTGACCGCTCAAGGTCACCCAGGCGCGCCATGGGTACATCTTATGGCGCGTCGAGAGCTTGTGTGACCTGATCCACAAATCCCGTGTCCGTTGACCGTGGCGGCCGTTGACGGTGACGGGCCGCGCTGCACTGGCCAGGAAGAACGGCCAGCTGGCGGTCAACCTCGTCGACGTCACGATCGGTCAGCTCCGCCTGGATGCGTCGACCAGCGGTGTCGAGATGGATCGTCGCCAGCCCGAGTATCCGCTGTACCGGTCCCTGGACCCGACGGACGCTCTGAACCTTCTCCAGCGGGACCCATCGGGTAATCCGGCGTACCCGACCACTTGTGGTTACGACGCAACTGTCATTTCCGCCCCAGGCAAGGTAGTGGTATCGAACAGGCGCCTTCCATCGGGCTCGCGGCGGGGCAGGCCGATCGGCCACCGGTGCCCCGGGGATGAGCTGGGACAGCAGGTATGCGGCCTGGTCGTGGTCGCCGACCGGGAGGATCGCCCGTAGCTGGCGCCCCTCGGGCCTGTTCTCGTTCCTGGCCTGTCTGCCCGCCACCTCGACCTCGAGCCGGCACCACCGCAACGGCCGCCACAGGAGCGGCTCGACCAGTTGGACCGCCTGGACACGGCCGAAGGGGATCGTCTCGGCAGCGGTCTGGATCGCGCCGGAACGCAGGTGGAGGCCGTCGGCAGCGACGGAGACAGTGAGCTCAAAGCCGCTGTTGAAGCGCCGCCAGGCAGCGGTGAGCATGCCGATCACCAGGCCCGCTGCGCCGCCCAGGGCGCCGACGGCTGCCGGGATCATGACCGCGACCACGGCGAAGGCGACCGTCGCGACCATCGTGACAACGCTCTGGCTGCTCAGCAGCATGGAACCGACCAGGCGCCGGGTGGACAGCGCCACCAGCAGTCGTTCCGGTGGCGGCGGCGAATCCTCGGCGACACCGTGCGCCAGGGCCAGCAGGCGTGCGCGCAGGACCTCGGCGTCCGCCTTACGCAGGCATGCCAGCCGGCCGGTCGCGCCGCCGGAGGCTGCCATCCGCAGGTGGAGTTCGGCCAGGCCCAACAGCCTGGCCAGCCCGGACTCCACCAGGTCGATCGCCTGGATCTGGGTCAGTGGGTAGCGCTGTGAGCTGCGGCGCAGCAATCCCGTTTCGATCCGCAGCGTGCCGTTGTCAACCTGCCACCGGGTGACCAGCCACGAGACCACACCGATGACGACGACCACGACGATCACCGCCAGATCCCAGTAGCCGCCCTGCCCGCCGCCGTCCTGTTGGCGCGTCACCGTACCGGACAGCACGACGAATGCCACCGCCACAAGGTGGCGCCCCGCCCGTACCAGTGGCGATAACGGGTGCAGGCGGCGCCAACCGCCGGCAAGAGCCGCAACGGCCGGCTCGTCGGCGCTGGTCACAGCCCGGCCGCCTGGGCTTCGCCCAGCGCTGCCAGCGCGTCGCGAAGCCGCGCGGCTTCGGCTGCGACCAGGCCTGGGATCCGGGCGTCACTTGCCGCGGCGGCCGTGTGCATGCGGACGGTGGCGAGCCCGAACATGCGCTCGAACGGCCCAGCGGTGACGTCGACGAACTGCATTCGACCGTAGGGAACGACGGAAAGTTTGCGGATCATAACGCCACGTCGAACGAGAAGGTCGTCATTCCGTTCGGCATATGCCCAGGCCCTGACCCGGCGATAGAGGAGTCGTTCCCATGCCAGTGCCACCGCAGTGACCGCCAGCGCCAGCAGCCCGCCGAGCCCGGCCGAGCCCATGGTGCCGCCGAGCAGGCCGACCGCCGTGATCGCCGGAATGGCGATGACCGCCAGTTGCGTCCGGCGCATGGCTAACAGGCGGGTTGACGGAGTGGTCCAGTCCTGGCTGTCGTTCATGTGATCCGTCCGCTGGGCCTATCGGGCCGTTGCCGTGAGACATCCGCTCCGCGGCCGGCGGCCCGGACCCGTCAGCGCGGTGATGTGGTGACGCGACGGTGCGGTGAGTGTGACAGAACCGGGCGTCACGCACCATTTTGACCCGCCCCGGCGGCACCGCGGTAGTTCGGTGCCCGGTTCGCGGGCACATTCGGCAGGCGTATTCTACGTAGCGTAGAAGTTCTACAGAACATAGAAGATCGCCTTGAGGCTCGGGTTCGTGATCATCGGCAAGCGAGCCGGGACGGTGTGATCGTCTCTCTTTTCGCGCAGCCGGGGCCCCGATGGGTGGCCCAGGCAGGAGGAGGCCGCGCAGATGGTTCTCGCCGGATCCGTAGATCTCGCTCGTGGCCAGACCGCGTTCAGCCTCGCGTTCCACATCTGCTTCGCGGTGTTCGGAGTGGGACTGCCCTGGCTGCTGCTCTATACCGAGCACCGCTGGCTGCGTACGGGCGACGCCGTCTGGTACGCGCTCACCCGTACGTGGTCGCGGGCCTTTGCCGTTCTGTTCGCGGTCGGCGCGGTGTCGGGAACGGTGTTGTCGTTCGAGTTCGGCCTGCTGTGGCCGGCGTTCATGGCGCGTTATGGCGGAGCGCTCGGCCTGTCGTTCACCCTCGAGGGCTTCGCGTTCTTTACCGAAGCGGTGTTCATCGGCCTCTACCTCTACGGGTGGAACCGCCTGTCGCCACGGGCGCACTGGTGGACGATGGTCCCGATCGCCGTCGCCGGCACCCTGTCCACCCTGTTCATCATCACCGCAAACGCGTGGATGAACGTCCCCCGCGGCGTGCGAGAGGTCGACGGCCGGGTAGTTTCCGCGGAGCCGCTCGCGCCCTTCACCACGCCGTCCGCACCACCGCAGGTGATTCACATGCTGCTCGCGGCACTGATGTGCACCGGCGGCGCGGTCGCCGGGGTGTACGCGGTCGGGATGCTGCGCGGTCGGCGGGACACCTACCACCGCCGCGGGTTACGCGTCGGCCTGATCACGGTACTCGTGTGCGCCCCGTTGCAGCTCGTCGTCGGTGACTGGGCGGCGCGGGTGGTGGAGACGCAGCAGCCGGCGAAACTCGCCGCGATGGAGGCCCTGTACCGGAGCGGAGCGCATGCGCCGTTGACCCTCGGCGGCGTCTACGACGGCGTGACCGGGAAGGTCCGGTACGGGATCGAGATCCCGGACGCCCTGTCCATCATGACCGGATGGAGTCGGGAGCACGTGGTGGCCGGCCTCGACGCACTCCCGCCGGCCGGGCGGCCGAACGCCCTGGTCGTCCACCTCGCATTCGACACGATGGTGGGGCTCGGGACGGCGATCATCGCGCTGTCGGTAGCTGTGGCGGTGGCGGCGGTGGCGCTGGGACGACGGCGACATGCCCGCCGTCCGGTGCTCCCGCTCGGCCGGGGCTGGCTGCTCGCGGCGGCTGCCACCGGGCCGGCGTCCGTCATCGCGATGTTGGCTGGCTGGGAGGTGACCGAGGGTGGTCGCCAGCCCTGGATCGTCTACGGCCGCATGCGGGTGTCGGACGCGGTGACGGCGAGCCCCGGCGTCGGCTGGGCGTTCGCCGGGACGCTCGTCCTCTACCTTGGCCTGTCGACGGCGCTGGTACTCATCCTGCGTCGGATGGCCACCGGCGGACCGGCTGGCGGGATCCCTCCTGAGGTTGCTGCCGGCCCTGCGACCGAGCGCGTGGCTGACCTCGTGACTGACCTCGTGACTGACCCCGTGACTGACCCCGTGGAGACGGCGCGAGGGAGACCCCCGGTGCGGCGCAACGGGGTGGCCCGATGACCGCCGCCGACCTGCTGCTGATGGTCATGGTCGGCGGACTGACCGCGTATGCGCTGCTGGGCGGCGCCGACTTCGGCGGCGGTGTCTGGGACCTGCTCGCCCGGGGCCCGCACGCGGGCGACCAACGAGCGTTGATCTCCGGTGCGCTGGGTCCGGTGTGGGAGGCCAACCATGTCTGGCTGATCTTCGTGATCGTGGCGATGTTCTCCGGGTTTCCAGCCGCGTTCGGCGTGATCGGCAGCACCCTGGAGCTGCCGATGGCGCTGGCCCTGGTGGGCATCGTGCTGCGCGGCGTGGCCTATGTCTACCGCGCCTACGGCGCCGGCGCGGCCGGCCCCGACCACTGGTGGGGGCACGTGTTCGCGGTGGCGTCCACGGTCACGCCGTTCATGCTGGGCGTGTGCGGGGCCGCCATGGCCAGCGGGAATGCTCGCACGGACGATGCCACCGCTCCGCTGACCAGCGCATTCGGGCTGGTGGCCGGGGGGTTCGCGGTCACCGTGACGGCCTTCCTCGCCGCGGTGTACCTGTGTCGGGACGCATCCCGGCGAGCTGGGACCGAGCATCTCGTTGACGGCCTGCGGCGCCGGGCGCTCGGCAGCGCGGTCGTCGCGGGCACACTGGCCTGCGTGTTGCTGCCGTTGCTGTGGCGGGACGCGCCCGTGGTGGCGCAGCGGTTCGCCACCCGCGGGGTCCCTTTTGTCATGGCGTCGGCCTGCGGCGGGGTCGGCGCTCTCGTACTGGTCTGGCGGCGTCATTTCACCGCGGCGCGGCTCGCAGCCGGCCTTGCGGTGGCGGGCGTGCTGTGGGGCTGGGCCGCCGCCCAGTACCCGGACCTGGTGGTCGGGCAGGTCAGCGCAGTCGCGGCCGCGGCGCCCACCGAGAACGTGCGGGCCGTGCTGATCGCGATCGGAGCCGGCGTAGCCATGTTGATCCCGGCGTTGGTGTTGCTGTTCAAGGTCTTCGCCGACCCGGAACCCGCAGCTGGTGACCTGCACCGTTAGGGCGGGCGTGCACCGTGCGGG